>JAHEIG010000019.1:9615-14092 GCA_024639515.1 Rhodobiaceae bacterium
TAATACGGCACCGGCCTATGCTTTGGCGGTTGGTCATTTGAGTGAGCGCTTTACCTCACCCGCGCGCTTCCAACGGCCATGGCCGCTGGCCGATCGGCCATTGATGAGCGATGAGATTGCGCTGTTGCAGCACAGATTGCGCCAGGCGGGCCATGATGCGGGCGATGCCGACGGGGTGCTCGGGCGGATGACCAAACGCGCTGTGCAGGCCTACCAGCAAGAGGCTGGCTTGGTGCCAGATGGCTATGCGACGCCGGGCGTGCTGGCGCATTTGCTGGCGCGTTAGGCTCTGGTCAGATAGCAAGAATGTGCTATTCTCCGCGCCATGCGTAAGACAGAAAATCAGGCGCGCGGCGCCATTGAAGATATCCAATCCGGCTATGAGCGGCTTGGATATGTAAGCGATGACCAAATTGCGACAGCTTTGTTCCTCGCCCAAACACTTGAAAAACCATTGCTGGTCGAAGGCCCGCCCGGGGTTGGCAAAACCGAATTGGCCAAAGCCACGGCGGCCTATCTCGGTCTCGATATGATTCGCCTGCAATGCTATGAGGGGCTGGATGAGTCGAAAGCTCTCTATGAGTGGCAATACGGCAAGCAATTGCTCTACACACAGGTGCTGAAAGAAAAGCTCGGCGACCTGATGGAAGGGGCCAACACGCTGGATGATTCAATGGGTCGGTTGAATGATTTTGAGGATGTGTTCTTCTCCGAACAATTCCTGCAAACCCGCCCGCTTTTGCAAGCCTTGCAATCGGATGATGGCGTGGTGCTGCTGATTGACGAGATTGATAAATCTGACGATGAGTTTGAGGCCTTCTTGCTGGAAATTCTCTCCGACTATCAAATCTCAATCCCTGAGCTTGGCACCATTCGGGCGAAGAAGCCGCCTCTGGTATTTTTGACCTCAAACAATACACGCGAGATTGGCGATGCGCTGAAGCGTCGGTGCTTGCATTTGTATATTCCATTCCCCGACGCTCCGCGTGAGAATGCCATTTTGAAAGCCCGTGTGCCGGAGCTGAGCGAGGCCTTGCGCACACATATTGTTGATTTTGTGCAAGCGGTGCGCGAGATGGATTTGAAAAAACCACCGGCGGTGAGCGAGACCATTGACTGGGCGCGCACTGTGGTTTTACTGAATATGGATGTGTTGGATCCTGAATTTGTCCGCAACACGCTGAATGTGCTGCTCAAGTTCAAATCTGACAATGACAATGTCGAAGCCGAATTGGGCCGTCTGCTGCGGGAAACCCAAGGCGTCGCCGCCAGCTAGATGCGGATTGTATCGTGATTGCTGATTTCATTCGGGTGCTACGGGCGGCGGACATTCAAGTCTCGCCGGCTGAAGCGATTGATGCGGCGGCGGTGATTGACGCTGTCGGCATGCGAGACCGCTCGCTTTTGAAATATGCGCTGTCACACAGTCTGGCCAAAACCGAAACCGAGAAACTGGCCTTCGATGAATGCTTTGAAAGCTATTTCCTGCCACCCGAACCGCGCCCGACGACGTCTGACCCACAACAAGACGCGGCAGAAGATAATCAGCAAGACCAGCCGCAAGATGATGATGCGGGCGAGCAACAAGGCGATGATGAGAGCAATAGCCAAGCTAGTGCTGAGGCCAGTGCGGAAGCCGGTGCACAAGATGGCCCCCCTGCCAGCTTGACCGATATGCTGGAAGCCAATGATCAAGCGGCGCTGCAAGCGGCGATGGCCGAGGCGGCCAGTGCGGCAGGCGTATCGGAAGCTCGCTTATTCACCCAAAAGGGCATGTTTTCGCGCCGTATTATTGAGCAAATGGGCCTGCAAGAGCTGAACCGCGATATTCATGAGGCTGAGGGTGGCGGCGATGGCGAGCGGGCCGACAAGCTCAAACAGGGGCGGGCGCAATTGCTGGAAGATATTCAGGATTTCGTCGAACGCCAAATTGCCATGCGGACGAAAAACGCTGGCCGTTTACTGCGCGAGGATGCACTGAGCCGAATACGGCTGAGCAATCTCGACCGCAGCGATATGAAGATTATGCGCAATCTCATTCGCCGCTTGGCCAAGCGTCTGGCCAGTCGCCATGCGCGACGCCGCAAGAAATCGCGGCGCGGCATGTTGGATGTGCGCCGCACCCTGCGCCGCAATTTGTCGTTTGATGGCAATTTGTTTGAATTGGCCTGGCGCCGCACCAAGGTCGAGCGACCGAAGCTGATTGTGTTGTGCGATGTCTCTGGCTCGGTGGCGGCGGTGTCGCGGTTTTTCCTGATGTTTCTTTATAGTCTCGATGAAGTGATGCCGCGCACCCGCAGTTTTGTGTTTTCCAATCGAGCGGGCGAGATCTCTGATTTGATGCGCGAAGTCGATGTCGACGAGGTGATGGAGCAGGCCTTGCGCCAATATGGCGGCGGCTCAACCGATTACGGCATGGCCATGCAAGACCTTGCCGAGGCGACGCTAGATAAGATTGACCACCGCACCACAGTGATGGTGCTCGGCGATGCGCGCTCGAATTACGGCGACCCCGGGCATTTGGTGTTAAAAGAAATTCACCAGCGGGCTCGCCGGGTGATTTGGCTCAATCCGGAGGCAGAAGCGGTGTGGGATAGCGGCGATAGCGAAATGCGGCGGCTCGGCGCCTATTGCACACAGGTTAAGATGTGCAATTCCATCCGTCATGTTGAACGAGTGCTGGATGATTTATTGCGCCAAAGCGTCTGATTAGCGCGGCAGAACCGTTTCGCCCATCAGGAACAGATCGACTTCGCGGGCACATTGACGGCCTTCGCGAATAGCCCACACAACCAAAGACTGCCCACGGCGCATATCGCCACAAGCGAACACACCTTTTTGTGAGGTTTCATAGGTGGCGGTATCAGCCGCCACATTGCCGCGTGCGTCTTTTTTTAGTGTCAGCGCGTCGACCATGCCGTCATGCACAGGATGCACAAAGCCCATAGCCAGCAATACCAGATCAGCTTTCAACTCAAAGGCTGAGCCTTCAATCGGCTTCATGTTGTCGTCGACTTTGGTGCACTCAATCGCGGTTACATGACCGTCTTCGCCGATAATGCGGGTGGTCATAACCGAGAAGTCGCGCTCAGCGCCTTCTTCTTGGCTGCTTGAGGTGCGCATTTTCAGCGGCCAATCGGGCCATGTCAGCGCTTTGTCTTCCTTTTCTGGTGGCATTGGCATGATTTCCAACTGCGTCACCGATGTCGCGCCCTGACGGAAGCTGGTGCCGATGCAGTCAGACCCGGTGTCGCCACCGCCAATAACAATCACATGCTTGTCTTCGGCCAGAATAGGCTCAACCTCGCCAATCGGCTCTTGTCCGTTGCGGCGATTTTGTTGCGGCAGGAAGTCCATTGCGTAATGCACACCGTCAACCTCGCGGCCCTCAACTGGCAGGTCGCGTGGCACTTCAGAACCGCCTGACAAAATCAACACGTCATGCTTGGCTTGGATGTCTTCAACTTTTGTATCGACCCCAATATTGGTGTCGAAATGGAAGCTCACGCCTTCGGTTTGCATCTGCTCGACGCGGCGGTCAATGCCGTGTTTTTCCATTTTGAAATCCGGAATGCCATAGCGTAGCAGACCACCGGCGTTGTGGTGCTTTTCATAGACATGCACATTGTGGCCAGCCCGGGCTAATTGTTGGGCGGCGGCGAGGCCAGCCGGGCCAGCCCCGACAATGGCGACAGACTTACCGGTTTTATTTGGGTTCACTTCTGGCTCAATCCAGCCATTTTCCCAGCCACGGTCGATAATTGCACATTCGATCGACTTAATGGTCACTGGGTTGTCATCAATGTTTAGCGTGCACGCGGCCTCGCACGGGGCAGGGCAAATGCGACCGGTAAACTCAGGGAAGTTATTGGTCGAATGCAGATTGTTCAGCGCGGCTTTCCAGTCAGAGGTGTAAACCAGATCATTCCAATCAGGGATCTGGTTATTGACCGGACATCCATTATGGCAATAAGGCACACCGCAATCCATGCAGCGAGAGGCTTGCTGACGCAGTTCCGTGTCATCCAGCGGGATAACGAATTCTTTGAAATTCTTGACCCGTTCCTCAGGCGGCAGATAGCTGCGGTCTTTACGGTTGAGTTCCAGAAATCCTGTGGCTTTTCCCATTTTACTCTCCTGCGGCAGGCTGGGCCTGCGCGCCGTCTTGTGCAAGTTCGTTCAAGGCGCGACGGAATTCTGTCGGCATGACTTTGCGGAATTTAGGTAGATAAGCGTCCCAATCGGCAAGAATATCGCGAGCACGCTGTGAGTTTGAGTAGCGCGCGTGATTTTCCAGCAATTTGTGCAGACGCTCGGCGTCGTGATTGGTCATATTGTCGGTCAAGCGGGTCAATTGATTGCCGACCTCGCCAGTGACTGGCTCCAGCTCGACCATGGCCATATTGCAGCGTTCTTCAAACGAACCGTCTTCGTCGAGCACATAGGCGATACCGCCTGACATGCCAGCGGCGAAGTT
>JAHEIG010000020.1 GCA_024639515.1 Rhodobiaceae bacterium
CCAGCACTATGGGTGTTATAGTCCGAGCCAAACGGAATAACCCCGCCGCGATTATCGGCCATGGCGTTCACAAAATCACGCTGGAAGCGGTTAAACGGCAATTCCTCGCGGTCGGCGGCAAAGAAATACGAGCGCAGAAAAACGCCGATTTCTTTCAGGATATAGCGCATATGGCCGAGCACCGGATAATTGCGGTGGATGGAGTTTGTCGTTTGAAAGCGGTCGCGCAGATAAACCAGCGCGAGAAATAAAACCCCAGAGCCGACGGCGAAAATAAACAGCGCGGCGGCAAATAACAGAATATCAACGATGAGGTCCATGGCAGCTCTCCTTTTCAGAGTATTGTTTTATTGCTGCTCAGTAAAAGCCAAAAGCGCGGGCTTAGCGCATATTAAATGACCTCTTCCGTGTGATGCTTACGCCGTGGCGAATGCCAGCCCGTGCTTTTTTGATGCCGTCACCTTGACCACATCGCCATCGCCGACCTCGCCTGCCAATAATTTATCGGCCAGCGTGTTTTGCACTTCTTGTTGGATCAGCCGCTTCAGCGGGCGCGCGCCATATTCGGGGCTGTAGCCCTTATCGGCCATATAACGAAGCGCCTCGGGGGCAAACTCAAGGGCGATTTTGCGGCCATCAAGCAGGGTCTGCAAATAGCCAAGCTGGACCTTCAGAATATCCTCCATGTGCTGCTTCTTCAGCTTGTGAAACAAGATAATCTCATCCAACCGGTTCAAAAACTCAGGCCGGAAAGCACGCTTCACCTCATCCATCACCAGCTCGCGGACCCTATCAGTATCCTCATCCTCATCCAAATCGGCCAAATGCAAACTGCCAAGATTAGACGTCAGGACAATAATCGTATTGGTGAAATCAACCGTTTTGCCATGGCTGTCAGTGAGGCGGCCATCGTCCAACACTTGCAGCAAAATATTGAACACGTCGGGATGGGCTTTTTCGACTTCGTCAAACAAAATGACCTGATATGGGCGGCGGCGCACCGCTTCGGTCAGCACCCCGCCTTCGTCATAACCGACATAGCCGGGCGGCGCGCCGATGAGCCGCGACACGGCGTGTTTTTCCATATATTCGCTCATATCGACGCGCAGCAGAGCGGCTTTGTCGTCGAACAAAAATTGTGCCAGGGTTTTGCAAATCTCGGTTTTGCCAACCCCTGTCGGGCCGAGGAATAAGAACGAGCCAAGTGGTCGGTCAGCCGCTTGCAAGCCAGCCCGCGAGCGGCGCACAGACTGCGACACAGCACTAATCGCCTCGTCTTGGCCGATGACATATTTGCCCAATTCGGCCTCCATAGAGAGCAACTTCTCGCGCTCGCCTTCGAGCATTTTATCGACCGGAATACCTGTCCATTTCGAGACCACGGCGGCGATGTCGCTTTCCAGCACTTCCTCGCGCAACAGCGAGGTTGATTTATCCTTGCTGGCTTCGGCCAATTGTTTTTCAAGGTCGGGAATAATCCCATAGCTAATCTCACCAGCTTTGGCCAAATCGCCGGCCCGCTCGGCTTGCTCAAGCGCGAAACGGGCTTGCTCGATTTTCTCAGCCAGTTCACCGGCTTTGGTGATTTTGCTTTTCTCGGCCTGCCAGCGGGCGGTTAAATCAGCCGATTGTTTTTCCAGCCCTTCGAGCTTTTGGGTGATCACTGTGATGCGTTCTTTCGAGGCCGCGTCTTTTTCTTTTTTCAACGCTTCCAACTCGATTTTCATTTGAATGATTTTGCGGTCCAGCTCGTCAATCGCTTCCGGTTTGGAATTGACCTCCATCCGCAACCGGCTGGCCGCCTCATCGACAAGGTCAATCGCCTTATCTGGCAAGAAGCGGTCATTAATATAGCGGTTGGATAATTCGACGGCGGCGATAATCGCCACATCAGAAATCCGAATGCCGTGATGCACTTCATATTTATCTTTCAGGCCGCGCAAAATTGAGATGGTGTCGGCGACGGTCGGCTCATTGACATAAACCGTCTGGAAACGGCGCGCCAAGGCCGCGTCTTTTTCGATATATTTGCGGTATTCATCCAGCGTCGTGGCGCCGATGCAATGCAAATCACCGCGTGCCAAAGCCGGTTTCAGCAAATTGCTGGCATCCATCGCGCCGTCGGTTTTACCAGCCCCGATCAGCGTGTGCAGCTCGTCAATAAACAACACAATCTGTCCGGCTTGCTCGGCGATTTCATTGAGGACGGATTTCAACCGTTCCTCAAACTCGCCACGATATTTAGCGCCGGCAATCAGCGCCCCCATATCCAACGACATCAGCCGCACGCCCTTCAAATTATCTGGGATATCATCGCTGGCAATACGCGCCGCGATCCCCTCAGCAATGGCGGTCTTACCGGTGCCCGGCTCGCCGATAAGCACCGGATTATTTTTCGTCCGGCGCGACAGCACTTGCATGGCGCGGCGGATTTCCTCGTCGCGGCCAATCACCGGATCGAGCTTTCCGTCGAGCGCTTTTTGCGTCAAATCTTCGGCATATTTGTCCAGCGCGTCGAGATTACCCTCAGCTGACGCTGAATGCGCCGCCTGCCCTTTGCGCATGGTGGCGATGGCCTCGCTGAGCACGGTCTCGCTCAACCCGGCGGCATTGGTGATTTTCTGGGCCGGTGACGAGACATGCACCACCGCCTGCAACAGGCGGTCGAGCGTCACGAAACTATCACCCGCCGATTTAGCAAAACCTTCGGCCTTGGCAAAAATTTTGATGATGTCGTTAGAGGGCTGCAGATTGCCGGCCCCGGAACCGGTGACGCGCGGTAAGCCATCGACTGCTTGGGCGGTGCTATCGTGCATCGCTTTGGGGTCGGCACCGACCGAGCGGATCAGCTTCGACACCACATCGGAGGTCTCCTCCAACAAGGCCTGCAATAAATGGACGGCTTGTATTTTTTGTTGGTCATTAACAATCGCCAGACTTTGGGCGGCTTGGATAACCTGTTGCGAAGCCGTGGTATATTTTTCGACGTTCATGGTCCTATCTCTCAAACGAGGCGGCCTCAATGCCGCTTAGTCTATAGATAGGAATTGCCCGTCTTATTTTTCAACCGGTAGGCCGGATTCAATCCAAGCGCTAATGCCACCTTCGAGATTATACAGCTCAAGACCGCTGTTTTCTGCCAAAAGCGCGTCGCAGGCTTTTTGCCCACGGCCCCCTTTCAAACAATGAATGACGATTTTTTTATCGCTGGCCGGAAGCCGATCGCAGCAAATCTCGCCAAGTGGCACCAATGAGGCTTGCGGAATATTGACCTCGTCATATTCAGCCTGCTCACGCACATCCACCAGCACCGCCTGATCATTTTCAAGCCAATTCTGGAGGGTTTCACAATCAATATTTTCGTAACTCATAATACGTCATCTTAATGTAAATTAGTCGGTAAAGAAAGTCAGTTTTAGGCGTCGCGCATGTGCCCTTTCACCACCTGCACCAACAGCGTGACAATCGCCACTTGTGCGCCGATGATGCTCGGCCACAGAAGAAAGAACTGATAGTCGAAATATTTTTGCGGGCCATAGGGCAGCAAAGCCAATAGGGCCGCCAACATGCAGAACAAGCGCCCCAGCCGGGTGTTGGTGAGCCCCAACAAAATCGCCGTGACCGCCACCACCATGGCCAACGCCAAATACGGCACCAAGGCCGACACCCCATTCAGCGCTTGCGGGTGCGGCGGCACCTCAAACACCACAGATAACAAGGTATACTGCTCGAAAATCAGCAACGCCACCAGCGCCGCCAAAGCCATCGGGTTTTTCATCAGCATTGTTTTTTCCTTTCGCTGTCATCCTACCATAGCCCGCCACATCGGTTCGCTCACATCACAAAACGCGGTTACATTGCAAAAACAAGGTTTTGAAACGACTCACAAGAAAAGCAATGAATGAAGGTTTTGAGCAAAATTCGTATCGCGATGACGCTAAATAAGCCGTTGATTGAGGAACACGGGCTTCCCGCTTTATGGGCAAGCTCTATGCTCCGGGGAAAATGTAGTGGCCATGCCAACTGAAGCTTGATTTATCGCCAATGCGATAGGAATTAAGGAGAGAAACCTGGCGGACAGAGAGGGATTCGAACCCTCGAGACGCGTAAACGCCTACACGCTTTCCAAGCGTGCGCCTTCAGCCACTCGGCCACCTGTCCAGAGGGTGGAATATATACAAACCTTGGGCGAACACAAGCGGCGAGACGCGGGCCCGGGTGCGCTGTCTAATCGTCCATCTTCAGGGCTTTGATGAAGGCATCTTGCGGGATGTCGACGCGGCCAAATTGGCGCATCTTCTTCTTGCCCTCTTTTTGCTTATCGAGCAATTTGCGCTTCCGGCTGACGTCGCCGCCATAACATTTGGCGGTCACATCTTTGCGCAAAGCAGCGATGGTTTCACGGGCAATCACCTTGCCGCCCAGCGCCGCTTGAATGGGAATTTTGAACAAATGGCGCGGAATCAAGCCTTTTAAACGCTCGCACATGGCGCGGCCACGCGACTCGGCATTGTCTTTATGGACAATCGTCGACAGCGCATCCACCGGCTCGGCATTGACCAAGATCGACATTTTGACCAGGTCGCCAGTGCGGTATTCCGATAGCTGATAGTCGAAACTGGCATAGCCACGGGTGACGGATTTCAGCCGATCGTAAAAATCAAACACCACCTCATTGAGCGGCAATTCATATTCCAGCATTGCGCGGGCGCCGGCATAGCTGAGATTGCGCTGGCGGCCACGGCGGTCTTCGCACAGCTTCAGCACCGCGCCGAGATAATCATCTGGCACCAGAATTGAAGCGTTGATCCATGGCTCATCAATATGGTCGACTTTCATCACATCCGGCATGTCAGCGGGGTTGTGCAATTCAACCATGATGCCGTCGGTCATGTGTAATTGATAAATCACCGATGGCGCGGTGGTGATGAGGTCGATATCAAACTCGCGTTCAATGCGTTCGCGGATAATCTCGAGATGCAGCAGCCCCAAAAACCCGCAGCGGAAGCCAAACCCCAGCGCGGCGCTGGTTTCCATTTCAAATTCAAAGCTGGCATCGTTCAGGCGCAGTTTCGCCATGGCGTCGCGCAAATCTTCAAACTGGCTGCTATCGGTCGGGAAAAGCCCACAGAAAACAACAGGTTGCGACGGCTTGAAGCCTTCCAGCGCGACCTCGCAAGGGCGCCGTTCTTCGGTCACTGTGTCACCCACACGGGTGTCGGCGACTTCTTTAATGGCGGCGGTGAAATAGCCAATCTCGCCTGGCCCAAGCTCGCTCACTGTGTCGCGTTTGGGCCGGAAGACACCGACTTGGTCGACCAAATGAGTGGCACCGGTCGACATCATGCGGATTTTTTGGCCGCGTTTCATGACCCCGTCAATCACCCTCACCAGCACCACCACGCCGAGATAGGCGTCGTACCAGCTATCGACCAGCATGGCTTGCAGCGGCGCGTCATATTCACCGGCAGGGGCCGGCAACTGCGTGACAATGGCCTCCAGCACATCGTCAATGCCGAGGCCGGTTTTGGCCGAGATATTCACCGCATGGCTGGTGTCGAGACCAATAACGTCTTCAATCTGCTGATTAACCCGTTCGCAATCGGCGGCCGGCAAATCTACTTTATTGAGGATTGGCACAATCTCGTGGTCGACATCAATCGCCTGATAGACGTTGGCCAAGGTTTGCGCTTCCACGCCTTGGCTGGCGTCAACCACCAAAAGCGAGCCTTCGCACGCCGCCAGCGAGCGGTTAACCTCATAGGCAAAGTCAACGTGTCCGGGCGTATCAATCAGGTTGAGCTGATAAGTCTCGCCATCCTCGGCTTTGTAATCAAGACGCACGGTTTGGGCTTTAATGGTAATGCCGCGTTCGCGTTCAATATCCATATTGTCGAGCACTTGCTCAGACATCTCGCGCACCGATAGGCCACCCGTGAGCTGAATCAGCCGGTCGGCCAAGGTCGATTTACCATGGTCGATATGGGCAATGATTGAGAAATTGCGAATATGCTTTTGCGTTGTCATATCTGCTCTATAGCACTGAGTGGGCGATGCGCCAATGCGTCAAATAGTGTGGCCTAACCGCGCAATTTGCCGCCGCTGGCTTTTTCCACGGCAGCGCTGATTTTCTCAGCCACCGCTTCAATCTCGGCGTCAGTCAGCGTGGCTTCCACCGGTTGCAAAGTGACCTCAAGGCCAACCGATTTTTCATTGTCTGCGAGATTGCCGCCGTGGAACACGTCAAACACGCGCACCTCGGAAATCAATTTCTTGTCAGCCCCGCGCGCTGCACCGACCAGCACCGAGGCGGCGGTGGCGGCGTCGACGACAAAGGCGAAGTCGCGGCGCACTGGCTGCAAATTCGACAAATCAAGGGCTGGGCGCGCATGGCGGCCCTGTTTCTTCGGCATTGGCACGACTTCCGGCCAGACTTCAAAGGCGACGACGGGGCCAGCCAAATCGAAATGTTTCAACACTGCTGGGTGCACTTCACCAAAGGCGGCCAGAGGCTGCTTCGGATTACGAGCCAACACGCCCGAGCGGCCCGGGTGATACCATGGCGAGACCGGCGGCAGAATTTGCAGGCTGGCGGCATCGACCCCACAAGCGGCCAAAGTCGCTTCCGCATCGGCGCGCGCGCCAAAGCCATCAACTTCTTGCGGCGCCCCCTGCCAACGCCGTGGCGCGGCAAAGCCACGTCGCACACCAGAGGCGGCTTGGCGTTGACTGCCCGGCGTCGGGGCTAAAAATTCGTGACCGATTTCAAACAGCGCAAGGTCAGCAAAGCCACGATCGACATTGCGGGCTGCTGCAGATAACAGCCCCGGCAATAGCGATGGGCGCATATGCGACAAGTCGGAGGAAATCGGGTTGGCCAGTTCCAGCCTATCCGCCACCTCAAACAAGGCGGCGTCTTCGGCCCCGATAAATGACCATGTAACGGCTTCGACAAGGCCGCGTCCGGCCAAGGCGCGGCGGATCAGATGCACACGCCGTTGCCCCACAGTGAGGGTCGGGCGGGTCACATCATGACGCATCGGTAGTGCTTGCGCAGGCACATTATCAAGCCCGTAAATCCGCGTGATTTCCTCAACAATATCGGCCTGGCCTTCAATATCAGGGCGCCAGCTTGGTACATCAATCGTCCATGTTGTACCGCTTTTCACCTGAAACCCCAGCGCCGCGAGAATGCCAATCATATCGGCTTCTTCGAGGGCTAAACCGGTAAGGGCTTGCACTTTCGAGGGTGCGAAATCAATCTGCTTGGCGTCGGTTTCGGGGCTACCGGCGGAGACGGTTTGGTGCGCCGTGCCTCCGCATATCTCGACAATCATCTGCGTGGCCAGCTCAATGCCGACGCCGACAGAGGCGCGGTCGACGCCGCGTTCAAAGCGATAACGGGCATCGCTCTCAATGTAATGACGCCGTCCGGCCATGGCGATGGCAACTGGCTCAAACCAAGCGCTTTCAACCAGCACATTGACCGTCTCAAGGCTGCTGCCCGAGGCCAAGCCGCCCATCACGCCGGCCAGACCGAGCACGCCCGCCGCATCGGCAATCACGCAATCGTCTGGGTGCAATTCGTATGTTTCTTCGTCTAGCGCGACAAAGCTTTCACCGGCTTGGGCCTGCCGCGCGTCGATTTTACCGGTCAGCTTATCGGCATCATAAACATGCAGGGGCCGGCCACGGTCGTAGGAAATATAATTAGTGATATCGACCAGCGCGTTAATCGGGTTCAAGCCAATGGCCCGCAAGCGTTGTTGCAACCAGGCTGGGCTCGGCTGATTTTGCACACCGCTAATCAACCTGCCGGCAAATACCGGACACACATCACCCGTCACGCCAATCTCCGGCGTGTCAGAGCCTTGCGGCTTAACCGGTGCCACCGGATCGTCTTTCAGCGTGCCAAGGCCAGCGGCGGCAAGGTCGCGGGCAATGCCGCGCACACCGAGGCAATCAGGTCGGTTCGGGGTAATGGCAATTTCAATCATCGGGTCGGTTTGGCCCAAAGCCTGCGCCGCAGGCGTGCCAATCTCGAGCGCCTCGTCCAGCTCAATAATGCCTTCATGGTCGTCGGATAATTGCAGCTCGGCGGCTGAACACATCATGCCATTGCTTTCGACGCCGCGAATTTTGGCTTTCGCCAGCACCATGCCATTGGCCGGAATAACCGCCCCTTGCTTGGCCAGAATACCGCGCAGGCCGGCCCGTGCATTGGGCGCCCCGCAGACCAGCTTTTGCGTGCCGTCGCCGCTTTGCACGGTGCAGATTTGCAATTTATCAGCGTCTGGGTGCGGCTCGGTGGCGATAATTTCAGCCACTTCAAAACCGCTCAAGCGGGCCGCTGGGTCTTCGACCTCTTCGACTTCCAAACCAATAAGCGTCAGGGTCTCAACAATCGCCTCCAGCGTGGCGTCGGTGTCGAGATGGTCGTGCAACCAAGAGAGGGTAAATTTCATCGTCGCCCCCTATTTCCCAGCCAAGGCTTTATTCGACAAACCACCCGACAAGCCCGGCACGTCAAATGGCACAAAGCCGTAATGTTTCAGCCAGCGCAAATCAGCATCGAAAAAGGCGCGCAAATCCGGCATGCCGTATTTCAGCATCGCCAAGCGGTCAATCCCCATACCAAAAGCGAAGCCCTGATAGTCGTCGGCATCAATCCCGACATGGGCCAGCACTTTCGGGTGCACCATGCCGCTGCCGCCAATTTCCATCCAGTCATCGCCCTCGCCGACAATCAACTGATTGCCATCGCGGCGGCATTGCATGTCAATTTCCATGCTTGGCTCAGTGAACGGGAAATAGCTTGGGCGCAGGCGGATGGCGATATTATCAACTTCAAAAAACGCCGCCAAAAACGCCTGCAGCGTCCATTTCAAATGCCCCATATGGGTGGTTTTATCAACCACCAGCCCTTCGACCTGATGGAACATCGGCGTGTGCGTTTGGTCGCTATCGCAACGATAGGTGCGCCCCGGCGCAATAAACCGGAAAGGCGGGCCAGCGCCATCCTGACCGGCTTGCATGGTGCGAATTTGCACTGGGCTGGTATGGGTGCGCAAAAGCAGACGCTCGCCCTCATCATTGGGATGAAAATAGAACGTGTCGTGCATCTGGCGGGCCGGATGCACTTCGGGGATATTCAAAGCGGTGAAGTTATGAAAATCATCTTCAATGTCTGGCCCTTCGGCGACATCAAAGCCCATATCAGCGAAAATCGCCGATATTTCGTCCATCACTTGCGAAACCGGATGAATACGCCCCGACAAAAGCGGGTCGGCCTCAACCGGCAAGCTCATATCTTGCTGCTCGCTGGCCAATTGCGCGCTCAGTGCTTGGCTTTCAAGCACCGCTTTGCGGGCGGCGATTTGTTCGGTGATGCGGTCGCGCAGCTGGTTAAAGGCGGGGCCTTTTTCCTGACGCTCCTCATTGCTCATACCCCCAAGGGTTTTCAGCAATGCCGAGATCGAGCCTTTTTTGCCGAGCGCTGAGACGCGCACGTCTTCCAGCGTTGCCAGGTCAGCGGAGGCCGCAATGGCCGCGCTGATCGAGGTTTCGATTTCGGTAGAATTATCCTGCGCGCTCATCACCCACTCACATCAAATCTTCACCACTACGCCAGAAATGGCATAGTCCGGTGCTATGTTTGCAACGCCATGAAATAGCGTCAACAATAATATAGAGATTTAAGCTCTTAACCGAGTGCGGCGCGGGCTTGACCAACAAGTGCTTCAAAGGCGGCCGGCTCGTGAATGGCAATATCTGCCAGCACTTTGCGGTCTACTTCGATACCTGCTTTGTTCAAACCGTCAATGAATTGACCGTAAGGCATACCGTGGGCGCGAGAGCCAGCATTGATACGCTGAATCCACAGGGCGCGGAAATTCCGCTTGCGAACGCGACGGTCACGATAGGCATATTGCCCAGCTTTGGTAACCGCTTGCTTAGCGACGCGAATGGTATTTTTACGACGGCCATAATAACCTTTGGCTTTCGCAAGAACTTTTTTGTGGCGTGCATGGGAAGTCACGCCGCGTTTTACACGAGACATCTAATATCCTCCCTTAACCGTTTGGCATAAATTTGCGTACAATACGCGCATCCTGATCAGACAGGATGGTCGTCCCACGCTGATTACGGAGCTGCTTATTTGTACGTTTGATCATACCGTGGCGTTTACCGGCTTGGCCGCCACGCACTTTACCTGATGCTGTCAGCTTAAAACGCTTTTTAGCACCACTTTTGGTCTTCATTTTGGGCATTTCGTCATCCTTTTATCTAAGACCTGAAACAACAGGCCGTGAGGTGCAAATCCAACCGACATGGCAGCCCTTTTTCAGCCAGCCGATTGCGCTCAACAGACTTCTTGCCAAGCAGCGCGTGTTATACGCAATATAGCGAAAATTGCAACCACCTTGATGGGATTCTCTTATGCCGCCGAACACCGCCCGCAACGCCCTGAATATCGCTCATCGCGGGGGGGCTGATTTATGGCCAGAAAACACCCTCGAGGCGTTTGCCAAATCCATCGACATCGGGGCAGATGGCATTGAGTTTGACATTCAATTGACCCGCGACAACAAGATGGTTGTGCACCACGACGCCACCCTCAACCCCGATGCGACACGCCGCGACGGGCACTATATCACCCGCCCAACGCCGCGCATTGACGAGCTGACGCTGGCTGAGCTCGCCGCCTATGATGTCGGCAGGCTCGACCCGGAAAGCCCAACATGGCGGCGGCGCAGCCAACAACAACCAATAGATGGCTGTCGGATCGCCGAATTCAGCGCCCTTTGTCACTTGGTGGAAGACTCGGCCAGTGCCAATTTCCGCCTCTACACCGAATTGAAAAGCGACATGGCGGGCGGGCCAGAGGCGGCCGACAGGCTGGCCGATGCGTTTATCGCCGCCTTACAAGATAACCCGTCACTGCCGCGCATTACGCTGGTCTCTTTCGATTGGCGTTGCCTGACCCGGGTATTGCAGGCCATGCCCGACCTGCCGCACGCCTTCACCACTTTGGAATTTGCCGCCACCGACCCTGACCACCCGTCTGCCGTCGATGATGTGGCCGGTAAATACCCCTGTTTAGCCCGCCGCGCCTCCGCCAATGGCGCGCCATGGTGGGGTGCCTATGATTGGCGCGACCAACAAGGCGATAGCCATGGCGAGCGTGTCTTGCAGGCGATTGCCGCCGCCGGTGGGCGCGGCTGGTTTGCCGATTGGCGCGACATCACGCCAGAGACCATGCAATTGGCAACATCTTTGGGGTTGAGCGTCTCGGCTTGGACGGTGAATAAGCCAGCCGATATGGCCAAGCTCGACGGGCTCGGCGTCGAGGCATTGATTACCGATAGACCGGATTTGTGGCTGTAAGCCCTAGCGGGGGCTTTTACTCCCTAGCGGGGGCCGAGCACCATGACCATCTGACGGCCTTCAAGTTTTGGCATGGCCTCAACTTTGGCAATCTCGCTGGTCTCGTCGCGCACTTTATGAAGCAATTCCATTCCGAGGTTTTGGTGCGCCATTTCGCGGCCCCGAAAACGCATCGTCACTTTGACCTTGTCGCCATCATTGAGGAATTTATTCACCGAACGCATTTTCACTTGATAATCATGCGTGTCGATATTCGGACGCATTTTGATTTCTTTAACGTCAACGGTTTTTTGACGCTTGCGCGCTTCGCTGGCTTTTTTCTGTTCTTGATATTTCAGCTTACCATAGTCAAGGATTTTACAGACTGGCGGCGAGGCGTTTGGCGACACTTCTACAAGGTCAAGCCCCTCCTCTTCTGCCATAGCCAGCGCACTATCGGTATCGACAACGCCCAGCTTTTCTCCATCAGATGCAATAACCAAGACTTTTGGCACGGTTATCATTCTATTTATGCGCGGGCCTTCTCGTGAGGGTGGCGCGGCGGTTGGTCTGCGTACTATGGGTTCGCTCCTTAGATTGTTTCACTTAGTTTGACCCAAAAACCGGTTCAAGCCAAATTGAAACGACAGATTTAGGTGAGATAGCAGGGAAGTCAACCGCCAATTTCTTGTATTTTCCAGTCGGGGCACGGCCAGATGAGAAACCGCAACCACGGCAAAGCCTTCGGAGCCGGTTGGTAGACCGCCTCAAAGTGGCGCCAAGAGATCCGCCGGATGAGAGCTAAAAAGCCGGAAAACCCCAGTGGGCCATAGACCCACACCTCATCGCCATAGGCTGACAAAGCGGTTTGATCGGCACTGATGAGCAAGGTCAGCGAGCCAGAACGGGTATATAAATGCTCGATCTGGGCTTTCGCGTCGGCCTCATTTAAGCCGATTGTCACCAATAAAATGCCGCCCGGTTCGACAATGGCGCGTTTTTCAGGCCAATTTATCACTTTGCCAACAGCCCTTGATAAACCCCCAATGTGCGCTGGCATAGCGCATCTTGGGTAAAATGCGTGGCCGCGTTGCGCCGACCATTCTCGCCCATGCTGGCGCGTTCGCCATCGCTGAGCGACACTAACTGGTCAAGCGTGGCGGCCAAAGCAGCCCTATCGCCCGGCGTCACCAGCCAGCCGCTCTGCCCATCTGGTTGCGTCACCACGGTTTCGCGGAAGCCGCCCGCATCCGAGGCAATCACCGGCAAGCTGGCGGCTTGGGCTTCAATAATCGTCCGGCCAAATGGCTCGGCGCGGGTTGATGGCACCACCGCCGCATCCGACGCCGCATAGGCGGTCGCCATATCGTTCTCAAGACCGGCAAACACCACCCGCCCCTGCAAGCCATGAGCGGCCACCAATTCCTGCAGGCGTGCCAAATAAGCCTCGCGGCCTTGGGCGCTGCCGACCAGCACCAGCTTCACCGCTCCTGGCACCTGCATCCGTGCCAGCGCTTCAATCAGCACGTCTTGACCTTTAATCTCGGTTAGTCGCGCCGGACACATAATCACGAAATCATCTGCCGCGACGCACCACTGTGCGCGTTTGGCCGCAACTTTGCCGGCCTCGGCTTGTGTGGCGGCCAGCCCCGCCACGTCGCAACCGCGCGGTACGACCTTAATTTTCTCGGCCCCGACGCCATGCACATCGGCAATCAGGCCCGCCGTATAAGATGAATTGGCAATCACCGCCGCGCCCCGTGTCAGCACCGAATTATAAAACACTTTCAGCGGCGGGCGCGGATGCACCAGGCCATGATAGGTCGCCATATAAGGAATACGCGCGCGCCGCGCGGCAAACAGGCAAGACCACGCCGGTGCCCGTGAACGCGCATGCACCAAGTCAACGCCGCGTTGTTTAATCAATGTCTGCAAGCGATAGCTATTGCGCCACATGGTCAGCGGGTTTTTTGACGCCACCGGTAGGATAATCGTCTCGGCCCCCATATCCGCCAGCGGCGCGCACAAGGCCCCGCCCTCAGAGGCCACCAGCGCCGTGCCCCCTGCCGCGATAATCGCTGCCGCCACTTCGACCGTGGTGGTCTCGGCCCCGCCGACATCAAGCTCCGGTACGACCTGCAAAATCGTCCGGCCTGATAAATCGGCTGGGCGTTCCAGCAATGGCTCGGCTGGCAATGGCGCGGCGGTTAAAGATGACGGGCGGTGCATAATCCACTCTTTGATTCAAAACTCTGTCACCCAGTCATACTGCGATTTGACGCAAATCCCAATTGCCGATTGCGGCGACGCGATTTAGACTTGCCGACATGACAGACAATCAACTGCACTACACGACCCGCCAAGACACCCCGCTGGGGCCGCAAAAGCTGGCTTATAAGCAGCAAGCAGGCAGCCAGCTCGGGATTGTGTTTTGCGGCGGCTTTCGCTCCGATTTAACCGGCACCAAAGCGGCGGCACTGGCCGATTGGACAGCCAGCCAAAACCGCGCCTATTTGCGCTTCGATTATTTTGGCCATGGCGCATCAGACGGCGCCTTTACAGATGGCACAATGAGCCACTGGCGCGGCGACATTCCGCATATGTTGGATAGCCTCACCGAAGGCCCGCAAGTGCTGGTCGGCTCTAGTTTCGGCGGCTGGCTGTCGGTCATGGCAGCCCTCGACCGGCCTGAGAAAGTCGCCGGACTGGTGCTGATCGCACCGG
>JAHEIG010000022.1:0-13325 GCA_024639515.1 Rhodobiaceae bacterium
CGCAGCGCGATTAATGACCCTTCATCGGTCAAAATATACAGCGTGCCATTGGCAATCACCGGTGCCACACTGACCGCCTCGTCAAGCTCGATCATCTCGTTAATCTCGCCATTGGCCGGATTGACAGAGGCCAAACGCCCATCCGATGAGGCCGCGAGAATACGCCCCTCACCAAGCACAGGCCCAGCCCAGCGGATACGCTCCTCGCGTTCGTCAGGGTCTTCATACGCCCCCAATGAGGCGACCCAACGCACCCGCCCTTGTTCGCGCGACAGGCAAACAAGATCACCGTCCAGCGACATCACCAAAACGAAATCGCCAATCACCCATGGGGTTTCAATCGAGCCAATATCGCTGGTCCAAATACGTTCGCCATTGCGAATATCAATCGCTGCCGTACGCCCGCCATGGCTGGTGACATAAACCCGATCGCGGTCAATCACCGGACGGCCAATAATCGTGTTGAGCTCAGACAGCGGCGTCACTTGCGTCGCCCGACTGCTCAAACTGTCATTCCAAATGGTCGAGCCATTGATTGTGTTAAGGGCCGAGACTTCGCCGGAATTAAAACCGGCCACGACCATTTGGTCAGACACGGCAGGGCTGGACGAGGCCAAAATACTGGCTTGCTCGGTAATCGCCAGGAACTCCCACGCCCGACTGCCATCGGCGGTTGACAGCACCTGCAAGCGGCTATCGCGCGAGACGACATACAGCATGCCCTTACGAATGGTCGGGGCATTGGAAAACGGCACAGTGTTTTGCACGCGCCAGATAATTTCACCGCTTTCGGCTGACAAAGCGAGGATTTCGCCAAACCCTGTGGTGACGAACACCCGCCCATCTTCATAGGCGACACCGCCGCCAAAACCGTCATCAACATCTGCTGGTTTATCTTTGAAACCGAAATAACGGGTCAGGCTGGTATTAGGTTCGCGATAGGTCGCGGCCACCGATTGCGTCCAGATATTGGCACCGGTCTGCGCATCAACTGCCACCACGTTCAAATCTGTGCCCAAGGCAAACACTTTGCCACCGGCAATCACCGGTGGTGATTTCAGCCGACGATCGGCATTGTTGCCTTCGACCATCTCGACGCGATACGCCTCATTGAGGCCGGTCAGGGCAAGGTGATAGGCAACATGGGTCGGGAAACCGCCGGGATTGCTCCACTGGCTGTTTTTGAAAGGCGGCAGCAGGTTGACCGGCTGATTGCTCAGGCGCGGGTCGACGCGTAATTGGCTGTCATAGCTCAGCACCGAAATGCGATCGCCTTCAAACACCTCTTTTTCGTCATCGCTGGAAGAACACGCGGCCACAAAAGCCGTGGTCAGACAGACCAGCGCAAGGCGACGCCATTGATGAGCAATTTTATTATTTGATTTCATTATCGATTACCTGACTGAGCGCAAATGACATTTGCCTGTTAACTTAATTTTCCTGAGCAACCGGTGCCGCATTCGGCCCCAATTTCGTGTTCACAATATCCAACAAAATGCCGGCCCGCTGACGGGTGAGATTATTGCTGATGCTATCGGCGAGTTGCTCGACCAGCAGCGTGCGGGCGGTCAACAAGCTATCGTGACGCAAATGCGCCAAAGCTAAAATCTCGCGGGCGGCTGGACGCATCTGATTGCTGTCGACCAACATACCGGCCAGACGAGACTCGACATCCTCAACGCTGGCGTCGTTATCAAGCAGTGTCACGGCGGCTTGCAGCCGGGCTAAATCGCGCAATGCGGGAGACAAGTCACCGCGTGTGCTCAGCTCATCAAACAAGGATAGCGCGGTTTCGCTATCGCCATTTTCTTTCGCGTCAAAGCCAGCCCGCATCATGGCGAGGGCCTGATAGCCACCGCTTTCGGCGTCGATGAAGACATTGACGAATTGCTCGCGCTGCTCGAAAGAGTCGGTTTCGGCCAGAACTGTCACCAGTTCATCATAGCGGGCTGAAGCGGCTTCAGCGCGCGCTTGCGTATAGCTCTGATAGCCAATCACCGCTGACACCAACAGCACAATGGCCACGCCACTGCCGATGACATAACGTCCAAAGCGTTTCCAAGCTAGGCTTGCCCGGTCGCGACGTAGTTCGGCACTGACCTCGTCAAAAATATCACTCACAAAACTTCTCCGCTCTAATTCTCGTCGCTGGTTGCTGGTTTTTTCATAGCATAAGTGTGCTGCTCTTCGGGAAATTTCCGCGCCCGCACATCGCGCGCATAGGCTTCCGCCGCGCCAGCGATTTGCGCCCCCAAAGTGGCGAATTCTTTGACGAATTTCGGCACTGAAGGCGACAGGCCAAGCATGTCTTCAGTGACCAGAATTTGCCCGTCACAGCCGGCTGAGGCGCCAATGCCGATGGTAGGCACGCTAATCTGCCCCGATACTTTATCGGCCAGCTCAGCCGCCATGCCCTCAAGCACAATGGCAAAGGCACCGGCTTCGGCCAAGGCTTTGGCGTCGGCTTCGATTTCTGGCCATTGGTTTTTCTCGCGGCCTTGGGTTTTGAAACCGCCCATAACGTTTACATTTTGCGGCGTCAGGCCGATATGACCCATCACCGGAATGCCGCGCTCGGTGAGATAGCGCACGGTCTCTGCCATACGCGCCCCGCCCTCGAGCTTGACCGCCTGACAGCCGGTCTCTTTCAGCACCCGCGCCGCGTTATGAAAGGCTTGCGATGGGCTTTCCTCATACGAGCCAAATGGCATATCGACGACAATTAAGGCTCTATCCGCCCCGCGCACCACGGCGGCGCCATGGGCAATCATCATATCCAGCGTCACCCCCAAAGTGGTCTCCATGCCATACATCACCATACCCAGACTATCGCCGACCAAAAGCAGGTCGACATAAGGGTCGATAAGCCGCGCCGTGTGGGCGTGATAAGACGTCAAACAAACAATCGGCTCTTGGCCTTTGCGGGCCATAAGCTCGGGAACGGTGGTGCGTTTAACATGACCTTGAACGGACATCGTAAAATCCTTTACATAAATCGCGTGTAGTGGCGGAAACTAGCGGAATTTAGCCGCCAAAGCAATTAGTCAAACAGGTTTTCGTTTCGGCTCACCCACAATCATCACAGCGCCATGATTTTCTGACCAATTAACGTTTTTCGCGGGGCCCCGCTGGCTTGGTTTTGGCTGCTTTAAGTCTCATTAACCCCGACCATTTTGCTATCGGCGTGAAATGGCAGGTTTTTCTCTTGGTCGTCTGCCATGGGCAGTTCGCTGTGGCGCCATAGCGGTTCCCAGCAGCCGGTTTTTTGCAACATGGCGCGTGTGTCGGCTTGGGCGTCTTCCGGCATCGCTTGGAAATGGGCCCGTAATTCTTTCAAACACCAGACGCGATATTGCGAATAGCGCGCGGCTTTGTAAAAAGTCCCGTCAATGTCGGCGTCAAAGCGTTTTTGCCCAGCCTTCACCGCCTCCACATTGGCGCATAAATAAGCCAAATGGGTTTTGCTAATATCTTCTAAGAGCGGCGCTAAATCATCCGGCAGCGTGTCTTCCCACGCCTCTGGCCACGGTGCCACGCCGTCCGACAAGCGGGTGCGCCAAAGCCGCGTCACCCAAGCCAACACATGTGGCGCATGCTGGCGTAAAATCTCAGCCGGAACCGGATCAAGGGCGAAATGACGGAAGAACGGGCCGGATAGCCCAATATCGGCCAGTGACGGGCGCGCCCCCAGCAAAAACTGACGCTTAGCGAAAATAGCTTCCAAAATCGCCAAGGTTTTCATGAACCCGCTTTCGACATGGGCGACATTGTCGCGTGTGATGCCATCGCCGACCGTATAGCCGTTGCGCTGGCGCATCGTCAGTCTGGCCCGTTTCATCCACAGCGGCGCCATCATCGATTGCAGCAAATGGCTGGCCAGATAGTCTGAGGCAAAACGCGCCCCTTCGCGATAATGCCAGCGGTAATGCATGGCCGGACGCCACAGCCATTCATCGGCCCAATCCTCAATCAGGTAACAGAAAAACGCCTGCCTCGGGTCGTCGGGGATGAGCCCGTCGCCGGGTAATTGCGCCTCAAATAGTTGAATCATTTTCGTGGTGTCGGTCATCCAGCGACCATCGGGCAAAATCACCGCCGGCATTTGCATCACCCCAACGGCTTTTTCCATGCGCTTTTTGAAGCCGGGAAACGGCATGTCTTTCAGCTCATATGCAATGCCGCGCAGCTTGAAATAATTTTCCATCTTGCCGGTGAAATAGGAAATCCCACAGCCATAAAGCACAACGGGGTGCGCGGAAAGGGCTTCTATCGGCAGTTTTTCGTCTGTCACGGGTGTGTATCCTCGTCGCTATGCGCCAGCCCCAAAGTCTAATCCAGATGCGCGACGAGTTCCACAAAGCTATCGACTTTATCGCAATCAGCAATCGGCGCACCAAAGCCATAAGCCGCCTGAATAAAGGCGATGTTGCAGGCCAGCGCCGCTTGATAATCGCCTTCTGTGTCGCCGATAAACAGCGGGCGGGTGAGATGATGGCGTTTGATAATGGTGGCGGTGTTAACCGGTTTGGGCTGACCGCTATCGCCCCAGCACGATATGTCTTTGAACACATCGCCGAGATGGTTGGCCCGCAAAAAAGTTTCGATATAGCCAGACTGACAATTGCTCACAATATACAGCGCATAGCGCTTGGCCATCGCCCGCAAGCCGTCGACCACGCCGTCATATAACACCCCGCCCTGCTGGGTAATCACCAGCATGTCTTCGCTGGTGGTTTCGTCGATCAGGGTGGCGATGTCGGTCGCGGGCAAACCAGCAAACACGGTTTCAATACATTCATCATGTGGGCGCCCGGTGACGCGGCGCACATCGTCGGGCACAATCTGCCTGAAATCAATGGCATGGCGCGCCACCACATTATTCCACGCTTGCGCGCAAGCCGCGCTCGTGTCCCACAGCGTGCCGTCTAAATCGAAAATAAGTGCGTCAAATCTCGTCATCACAACTCAGCAATACGCCCTGCCCAAATCATCACCTCGCCGGCGGAGCTTAGCGCGCAGCCGTCGCCTTGTCGTCAAAAATTGACCGTTTTGATTTGCCCCTCGAGCGTTTGCATAGTTGCAATAGAATTTTGTATTGATTAAGGTAAAGTTAATTGAATTTGGGAGCGAACCCCAGCGCGAACGTTTATGCGAATGACGCCCAGCAGATGGTGGTTGGTGCCCTGCAACATGGAAAGTAATCACTTGAACCCGCAAACCAACAGGGGAATTTCGAGCCGACTGACGCGCGCGTTGGTGCTTGATTGTGGTCGCACCTTTGAGGGTCGCGTTATGTGTCTTTTGGTTCGTCGCGGATCCTGTTTTTCCTCCGGTATTAACCGGCGGAACTAATCATGTCTTTATTGAGTAATTTTATTGAGTAATTTTGAAAAACTTGAAAAAGCTGGAGGCTCAGTCGAGGTGCAGCACATTAAAGCACAGGATTATGCGCACGCGCCTCAACCGGCACAAGCGCCAGACTCCCTGCCAATAGATGTTTCACGGTTTGCCCAGCCGCTCCCCGCGCCTACCCGTGAAGCAAACCGTGTCGCCATCATCCTTGGCTATTATGAGGGGCAAAAATATATCGCTGAGCAATTGCATTCAATCTACAACCAAACCCACAAAAACCTTCATGTTTTCGTGAGCGACGACCAATCCTCGCGTCCCCTTGATCTCGATAGCTTGGACTTGGACGAGGCGCAGCTTGACCGTTTGTCGGTCAATGTGCGGGCTCAAAATGTCGGCTTCTCAGATAATTTCCTTGGTGCTTTGGGCCATACAGATGACGACTTTGACTATTACGCTTTCAGCGACCAAGACGATATGTGGCACGCCGATAAGCTGGAAAAAGCCTTGCGGGCGCTATCATCTGTGTCGCCGGAGGTACCAGCCTTGTATAGCGCGCGCACGGAAATTGTTGACGTCACCTGCCAGCAGCAGCGCGGCCTGTCGCCGTTATTTTCACTACCGCCCTCTTTCGCCAACGCCCTGGTGCAAAACATTGGCGGTGGCAATACGATGGTGATGAACAAAGCGGCAAGAGATTTGGTCAATACCACAGTGCGCGATAATGAGGTCATGTCACATGATTGGTGGAGTTATCAAATCATCTGTGGCGTGGGTGGCTATATCGTGCATGACACAGAGCCGTGCCTGAAATACCGCCAGCACGAGAATAATCTGGTCGGCGCCAATAATGATTGGCAAGCCCGTTGGCGACGCATCAAAGGTCTGCTGCAAGGTGAGTTTCGAGAGTGGAACAGCATCAACCTCAAGGCATTGTCCAACCACCGCCATCTGCTGACCCACGAAAACCAACAGATTTTAGACGCTTTCAGTGAAGCGCGGCAATCGCCACTGCTCAAACGTATTGCGATGTTCAAACGTGCTGGCATTTATCGCCAAACCCAACTTGGCAATCTGGGTTTACTGCTGGGCATTGTCATCAACAAGGTTTAGGCGATGACGATTCTGGTAACCGGTGGGGCTGGCTTTATCGGCACAAATTTTGTGCTGGATTGGCTCGCGCAATATGATGAGGCGGTGGTTAATTTGGATAAATTAACCTATGCCGGTAATGTGAATAATTTGAAGGCCGTTGAAGAAAATCCGGGGCATATTTTTGTCACCGGTGACATTGCTGATGGCAGGCTGGTCGAACAATTACTGACCCGCCACCAACCCCGCGCGATTTTGAATTTTGCCGCCGAGTCGCATGTTGATCGCTCAATTGATGGCCCCGACGATTTCATGCAAACCAACATCATCGGCACGTTCCGCCTGTTGGAATGCGCCAAGAACTATTGGCAGTCATTGGATGAACCGCAACAGCAAGCGTTTCGTTTTGTGCACGTTTCGACCGATGAGGTCTATGGCTCTTTGGCCGCCAATGCTCCGGCCTTTACAGAGACCAGTCGCTACCAGCCCAATAGCCCTTATAGCGCCAGCAAAGCCTCCTCCGACCACCTGATACGCGCCTATCATCACACTTATGGTCTGCCGGTTCTCACCACCAATTGCTCGAATAATTATGGCCCCTATCAATTCCCCGAAAAGCTGATTCCGCTCGTCATCCATAACGCGCCGGCCCACAAACCATTGCCGATTTATGGCGATGGCTTGCAAATTCGCGACTGGCTGTTTGTCAGCGACCATTGCAGCGCTATCCGCACGGTTTTAGCGCACGGCACCAGCGGCGAGGTTTATAATATCGGTGGGCTGAACGAGAAACCGAATATCGACATTGTCTATCAGCTATGTGACATCCTCGATGAGCTGAGCCCTCTGGCAAAAGACGCTGACATAGACAGTTACCGAGACCTCATCACCTATGTCAAAGACCGCCCTGGACACGACCGCCGCTACGCCATTGACGCGAGCAAAATAGAGACTGAACTCGGCTGGCGGCCAAGCGAAACCTTCGACAGTGGCATTCGAAAAACCGTTCAATGGTATCTCGATAACTCAAGCTGGGTAGAGCAGGTTAACAGCGGCGCCTATCGGCAGTGGATAGCGAGGCAATACGCATGAAGATATTGCTGCTCGGCGCCAACGGACAAGTTGGAAAAGAACTCACGCGCCACCTTTCGTCGGTTGGCGAGCTTGTCGCCTTTGCGCGAGCCGACCTCGACATCACCAACCACGCAGCAGTGGCGCAGGCGGTGGCTGACGTGGCGCCGCACATTATTGTCAATGCGGCGGCCTATACTGGCGTCGATAAAGCGGAAGATGAGCAAGCCTTGGCCTATGCGATTAATGCCGAGGCGGTGGCCCATCTCGCACAGTGCGCGCGCACAGCCAAGGCGTGGCTGATCCATTATTCGACCGATTATGTGTTTGATGGATCCAAATCCTCAGCCTATCTAGAGACCGATGCGACCAATCCGGTGAATGTCTATGGGGCGTCCAAAAATGCCGGCGAAGAAGCTATTTGTGAGGCCGCCTGTCAGCACTTGATTTTCAGAACCACATGGGTGATCGGCAAAGACGGTCATAACTTCGCCAAAACCATGCTTCGGCTGGCCTGCGAGCGCGACGCGCTCAACGTCGTCAGTGACCAGCACGGCGTCCCCACCTCGCCGTCTCTGATCACCAGCGTCACCATTGACGCCGTCAAAGCGATACAAAATAACGCCGCCTGGCCATCAGGGATTTATCATCTGGTGCCAGACGGGACTTCCAGCTGGCATGAAGTGGCGCAAACGCTGATCGGATTTGCCGCCAGCCAGCAAGTGGCCTTAAACGCACAAGCGGCGGATATTCATCCAATTAGCACCGCCGACTATCCGACTGCGGCGCAGCGGCCGATGAATTCACAACTCGACACCGGCAAATTGAGCGCCCATTTGTCGTTTGACTTACCGCATTGGAAAGATGATTTTCTCGCCGTCGCGCGCGACATCATAGAGGAGCTAAAAGCAGCATGACACGCAAAGGCATCATCCTCGCCGGCGGCTCTGGCACACGACTTTACCCGGCCACGCAAGTGGTCTCTAAACAGCTCTTGCCGGTGTTCGACAAACCGATGATTTACTACCCGCTGACCACGCTGATGTTGGCCGGTATACGCGATATATTGGTCATCACCACGCCTCACGACCGAGCGCAGTTTCAGGAACTTTTGGGCGATGGCAACCAATGGGGGGTTAATATTCAGTTTGCCACTCAGCAATCCCCCGATGGCCTCGCGCAAGCCCTGATTATTGGCGAGAGCTTCCTTGATGGTGCCGCGTCGATGATTATTCTGGGCGACAATATTTTTTATGGCCACTCGCTGCACAAAAAACTGGCCGCCGCCAATGTGCGCCAGTCGGGTGCCACCATTTTTGCCTATCATGTAAATGACCCGCACCGTTACGGAGTCGCTGAATTTGATAAATGCGGCAAGGTCATCGGGCTGGAAGAAAAACCCACCCTCCCGAAATCAAGCTATGCGGTAACCGGCCTATATTTCTATGACGCCCACGCACCTGATTACGCCAAGCAAATCTCCCCCTCACCGCGCGGCGAATTAGAGATTACCGACCTCAACAAAATCTACTTAGCCAAAGACCAATTAAGCGTTGAGCGGATGAGCCGAGGCTATACATGGCTCGACACCGGCACGCATGAAAGCCTCGTTGAAGCACATCAATTTGTTCAAGCCATCGAACATCGCCAAGGGCTGAAGATTGGATCGCCAGAAGAAATCGCCTTCCGCAATCATTGGATTGACCAAAACGACCTGTTGTCGCTGGCCGAGCCATTGATTAAAAACAGCTATGGCCAATATCTCATGCAAGTGGTCGCGGAGTCAGAGAATGAACATAACTGACAGCAAAATTCCCGACGTCAAAATCATTGAACCAAAGGTTTTTGAAGATGAGCGCGGTTTCTTTTTCGAAAGTTTTAATCACCAAAAATTCGAGGAAGCGATTGGCTACTCCGTCAACTTTGTGCAGGACAACCACTCCAAGTCGTCGAAAGGCGTGCTGCGCGGCATGCATTATCAACGCCCACCCCACGCCCAAGGCAAGCTGGTGCGGGTTGCCCAAGGCGAAGTGTTTGATGTCGCCGTCGACATCCGCAAATCATCGCCCACTTTTGGCCAGTGGGTCGGCGAAACCCTTTCGGCCGACAACAAAAAGCAGCTATGGATTCCAGAAGGCTTCGCGCATGGCTTCCTCACACTCAGCGACACAGCTGAGTTCCTCTATAAAACAACCAACTATTACGCCCCCGACGCTGAGGGCTGTTATGCTTGGAACGATGAAACAATTGGAATAAAATGGCCGGAAAACGATGGCCCCATTTTATCCCAAAAAGACCTACTCTCCAACACGCACAGCCTGAAATGAGATGACACAATGCAAAAATCGGTAAAAAGATATATTGGCTCAAAGCTCATAGATGCGGGCATCATCAAACGGTGGGGATTTATTCACCGTTCCTTCAGCTCAGCACCGCGACCGAAAGAGGCTCTTTCCTCTCGCGTGGAAGACAATGGCGCAGCCATGCAGTTTCAAGCGCAGGCAAAGTTTCTCGATGCCGACCTCCTGCACCCCAACAAACCGTTATCGCTTTTGAATGAACATGGTTTGATTAGTTATCAGAGAACCGAAGCAACAAAACTGATCACCATTGTCATCCCTTATTACGCAAACAGAGACGGACTGTATAATCTCATTTTCTCAATTTACACCGTCGAACCGAGTGCCAATTACCAGATACTCATCGCCAATGACAACCCGAGCGAAAGCACCTTTCTCGCAGAAACGTTCGATCTAGATAATATTACAATCATCAACAATGAGGAAAACCTTGGTTTCCTGAAGAATACCAACAATGCAATTGCGCACGTCACGACGCCGTATCTTTATCTCGTAAATGATGATTGCTATTTCCTAACACCAGCCCTTGAGGTTCTTAAAGACCTTTATGATGGTCACGAAAACATTGGCGTTTTGTCGCCTTCAATAGAAAATTCCAACCGCGCGATTATTGAAATGGGGGCTGGCATTGATAGGACTGGCGAGGCTTTTCACCACGATCGCGGGACGTTTTCACGTGGTTATCACTTGCGCAGGGTCGGTTATGTATCGGGCTGTGCGTTTTTCCTATCCAAAGCCATTTGGGATAAAATGGGCGGCTTCAATGAATTGTTCAGCCCGGGCTATTGGGAAGATGCGGATTTCTGCCTACGACTGTTCGCTGAAGAGGAAAAATTCGCCTATGTCTCCAATCTCGTTCGTTTGTTCCATGCAGAGGGCGGCTCTCATGGCACCGATTTGGCGGCAGGCATCAAAAAATATCAGGTCGGCAATCAGGTGATTTTTAACAAATTTCATAAATCGACTGTTAAAACCGGATTTTTTGAGAGCAACGTTTTACGAGACAGCTATGATGGCACATTGCTGTTCATTGACTCGTTGATACCAGCCGAAGACCAAGACAGCGGGTCGCAAGATACCTTGGCCCAACTGCAATCGTTTAATGCGGCGAATATAAAAACCTATTTCTACGCCGCCGATGACCCGCGCGACCATACAGAAAACCCACGGTCTGACTATATTTACGACATTGTGCGGATTGGCACTGACATCATTATCAATAATGACTTCCGAGACCCGCAGGTTATTTTCGACAACATTAACCCCGATGTTGTGGTGCTCTCGCGCTTGCCGGTGGCGGCGCGATTGATAAAGCCGATCAGAAAAATGTGGCCGTCCGCCAAAATCATTTTCAACACCGTCGATCTACACAGCCTGCGATTAGCCCGGGCCCAAAAAAAAGATGCCAACCCGAAAAAGCTGGCCCGCTTTGGCTGGCTTGATGAAGTCCGCCTGATTTTAGATGCGGATGAGACATGGGTGGTATCTGAATTTGAAAGAGACTTCATTCGAGATCACATCGGTATCACCGCAAAACTCTCGATGACCAAAAAATTCGACAAATTCGCCGCCTTGCCGGACCAGCGTAAAAAAAGAGGCGTGTTTATCGGCTCAGGCATGCATACTCCGAATATCCAGTCAGTCGATGCGCTTTTGCGGTTCGAAAAAACCGTCGGATTACGTAGCCCAATCGATATTTACGGCTCCAACCAAGACCTGATGTTAAACCAGCTGAAAAATAAGGCGAGGTCTGAAAACATCACCTTCAAAGGCCATTTACCCAATCTAAACCAAGGGCTGTCGCAATATGCCTTTGGCATTGCCTATTTGGAATCGGGAGCCGGCGTGAAGGGAAAGATTATTGATTATCTTTGGGCCGGTTGCCACGTCATCGCCAACCCGCTGGCCATTGAGGGGTTTCCCGACGAGCTGGTCGAGACCATTCACATTATTGAGTCATTGGACACACTAAACGCGACGATAGAAAAAGTGCTGGAGTTGCCCAGTAAAACAGCGGCGGAATTGCAAACAACGCAGGCGACCATCGAAGAACATTTTGGAATGGGGCGTTTCGAAAGGGAAATCGTCCGTGATATTTTTACTTCTTAACCAAAAAGGATTGGCCCTTTTATAGATTTATATGATTTAGACATGCGCAAAGTTATCTTACATTACCATCTCTTTAAGAATGCCGGCACTTCGGTCGATGCGGCATTCAAGAAAGCCTTTGGGACTGACAAATGTTCAGAAAAAGAGTTTCCGAACCAGCGAGGGTTGAACCATAAAGGCGTTCGAGAATGGATCGAGAGCTCGCCAAATATCACTTATTTCTCCAGCCATACCGCGTTACTGCCACCGCCCAACATCAAGGGTGTAGAAATTTTTCCTATCCTATTTATCCGACATCCACTCGATAGAATTGTCTCAGCATACACTTTCGAAAAGAAAGCCAAACCCAGCAATTTGGGCGGAATACTGGCAAACAATACAAGCCTGTCGGGCTATATCGAGGTTAGACTGGCCATTAATAATGACCGCTCCATCAGGGATTTTCAAACCTTTAAGCTATCCCACATGTTTGCAAGCCAAGAAGGTAGTGAACTTGAGCACGCGTCAAAGGCCATTGAAAACTTGCCGTTTATCGGATTGGTCGACAGCTTTGATGCGTCAATATCCGAGCTTGAGGACTTGTTGCAAAAATTTGGGTTTGATGATTTGAGCCTTGCGCCGCAGCACGCCAATATTAGTCAAAGCGAAAATACAACTATAGATAAAAGATTAGAAAACCTCAGGGAGCGTCTTGGTGAGGGCCTGTGGCAGCGTATTTCCTCGGCAAATGAAAACGACTTAATAATCTATGACATGGTTAAAAACCTGCCGCGCGGCGACGTGTGAGGGGTTTTATTCAGCCGCAAGCCGCCGATCACAAAAGAACCAAGCTCGCCCTAACCTAAGATGCGCCCGCCTAAGGCTTCACGGCTTCCTCATAATACGCCAGTGCGTCGTCGATATTGCCAAAAAAGCCGGCTTTGCCGCCGCTCAGCACCAGACCTTTTGAGCACACGCGCTGCATAATCTCTTGGTTGTGACTGGCCAGCACGAGAATGCCATACTGTTTGACCCATTCAGCCATGCGTTTCATGGCTTCTTCGCGCATTACACGGTCCCCGACGCCGATCCACTCATCTAAAATCAATACGTCTGGGTTGCGGCTGGTGGCAACGCCGAAAACGATACGCGCTTTCATGCCCGCCGAATAGGTGTTCATCGGTAAATCCATAAACCGGCCCAAATCACAAAACGCGATAATCGAGTCGGTTAGCGCAGGAATCTCCTCAGGCGCAACAGCCAGGCTGAGCAATTTCAACTCAATATTTTCGCGCCCGGTTAGCTCAGGGCGGAAGCCGAGATTGATATCCAGCGCGCTGTCGATGCGGCCCTGCAGCAAAATAT
>JAHEIG010000022.1:13335-14027 GCA_024639515.1 Rhodobiaceae bacterium
CGGATGCACAATACCGGCCAGTGCTCGCAATAGGGTCGATTTACCGCTGCCATTGGCGCCCATCACCCCTAATGCATCGCCATCCTCCAATTGAAAATTGATGCCATCAAGAGCGCGAAAAAACGACCGGCGGCCGCGTTTGAAAAACCGGCTATCCTCAGTGGCGGTGAGGCGTTTTCGCAAAGGGTACTCAACCGACAGATTATTCACCGTCACACAGCTTTTACTCATCGGCTTAAACTCCAAGCGCCAGATTTGGCTTTACCTTGCCAAACACCAGCAGCGCCAACAACAGCAAACCTAAGCTTGCAGAAGCGCAAAAATACCACGATGTCAGCGGCACAACACCGTCCATGAGCGGCACCCGCACGAGGTCTATGTAATAAGAAACCGGATTCCATTTGGCCAACTGATATCGCAACGTACCCTCTACCGGAAACCAAAGAATTGGTGTGGCGAAGAACAGGATTCGGGATATCGAGGCCGAGGCGTGGATTAAATCGCGATATCGCACGGACATGGCCCCGAACATGAGACAAAAGGCAAAAGCGGTGAGCAGATAAAGCAAAAACGCCGGCACCACGGCCCAAACAGCCGTCAGATTGAGCATTGATAGCGGCACCAGCATGAGCACCGCCGTCACCCCAATCAGGCACATTTCTAAAAAGGCTCTGATGACAAAAACGAACAGA
>JAHEIG010000023.1 GCA_024639515.1 Rhodobiaceae bacterium
CCGCCTGCGCGAAAGAGCGACCAATTTAGGCAGGTTTCCTGGCTTGCGGGTCGATGCGCCCTGCCGCCTTCCCCCTATTGGAGTGGCTGATGGCAGATTGCTCACCGCTAACAGTTGCGGGTGCAGCCGCAGACTTGGCTATGCGCCGTACTGCGTTCCCTATTACCCCCTCGCGGGGCACCTAAGTTGCTCTGAGTGTGTATCTTTACCGCCAGAGCGTGTCAAGCCTGCGGCTGGTCGGCGACCCCACGGCGCAGTAGATAAAGCAGCATCGGCACACCGAGAAACGCCGTCAACACGCCGAGCTTTAATTCTTGCGCGCTCGGCACCAGACGCACCGCGCTGTCGGCCAGCACCAGCAATAAAGCGCCGACCAAACCGCTCGGCAAAAGGCTTTTCTGCGGGTTATAGCCAACCAACGGGCGGACAAAATGCGGCGCCACCAGACCGACAAAACCAATCACGCCAGTGACCGAGACCACCGCGCCAATCGCCAGCGCCAAACCAAGCGACAAGCGCAGCCGCAAATAGGCCAGACGCACACCGAGACTGGCGGCGACATCTTCGCCAAGGCCAAACGCGTTGAGACCGCGCCCGCCAGACACCAGAAGACCGAGACCGACAAGCGTACCCGGCAGAATAAGCGCCACATGCGACCAACTGCGGTTTTCAACCGCGCCGAGCAACCAAAAGGAAATTTCCAAGGCGGCAAACATATTGCTCGACAGATTAAGCGCCAAAGCAATGCCCGCACCGGCCAGCGCACTGACCGCGAAACCAGCCAGAATAAGCCGCACCGAACTGACCCCACGGCCAGCAAAAATCAACAGCAGCACAACCGACAGCAGCGCCCCGAAAGCCGCACTCAATGGCACGGCATAGCTCATCGTGCCGGAAAGGCCGAGATAGATGGCAATCACCGCCCCCAAAGCGGCGGCGTTGGACGCCCCGAGCAGTGACGGCTCGGCCAGCGGGTTGCGCAAAAGCCCCTGCGTCGCCGCCCCCGCCAGCCCCAGCACAAACCCCGTGATGGCGGCCAGCACAATACGCGGGGCGCGAATATCGGCGAAAATAATCTGCCATTGCGCCGACGCCTCACCGGCCACAAAAGCCAGCAAATCAGACGGGCTGGCGGCCGTCGCACCGGCCAAAAGCGACAGGCCAGAAACCATGATAAGTGCCAAGGCCAGCAAAAGGTTTAATCGCAGATAAGACATGGCGCAAAGCTAACGAGATGAAACTCATTTGCCAAGCCCGTTTCACCTGTCAGCAGGCTGGACATTGCCCGCATTCAATGGCAAGCAAAGGCATGAGGCGTTTTCTACCCGTGTTGTTGTTGGCCGCTGCTGTGATGAGCAGCACGTCGCGCGCGGCTGATCTTACCGCCGCTAAGGCGCCCGACGCCCTGCCGAAAATCATCAGCTTAAATATGTGCGCCGACCCCTATCTCATGGCGTTTGCCGAGCCTGAGCAAATTCTGGCCCTGTCGGCCCTGTCATTAGATAAGGCCATGTCGCCGTTTCATCAGACTGTGGCGCAATACCCGACAACCCACGGCGGTATCGAGCAAATCCTCGCCCTGAAGCCGGATGTGGTGATTGTCAGCCCTTACTCATCGCCAATGAAACAAGCGCTGCTGGCGCAACATGGCATTACTATTGTGACACTGGCGGCGAGCGAGACCTTCGCCGCATCGGGGGCGGAAATACTGGCCCTTGGGCAAGCCATTGGACGGCGCGATGCCGCCGCCGCCTATTGGCGGCAACTGCAAATCGACACGCAGGCGGCCAGCCAAGCGCCGCGAGAGCTGTCTGTGCTGGCCCTACAACGGCGCGGCCTAACCGCCGCGCATGGGCATATTCTGGCCGAGATTGTCGCTATGGCAGGCGCTCAGTTGGTCACCCCATCGCCGCGCCATGATGCTGGCCCGCCGGTCGCCTTACAGTCGGTTAATCTCGAGCAAGCGATCAGTACGCAGGCCGATGTGCTTTTGCTGTCGCGGCCGCTGCATAAGCCGCGAGATCGCGGCGATGAGTTCCTCACCCATCCGGCCCTTGAAGCAAAATTTCCTGACGAAAAACGAATTTATTTAGATGCCAGCTTGAGCGTCTGCACCGGCGCCGCAACCCCTTTGGCGGTGCGCCAGCTGGCCCGCGCCTTGCACGCCATCACCCCCTGACCCGCCGCGCATTGCAATCGGCACTTAATCGTGGCAGTTTTTTGTCTAAAGTTATCAGGGGAGGTAATGCCATGACATTGAGCACACAACAGCACGAAAAGAAGTTCATCGACGTCCTTGGCCGCAAAATGGCCTATGTCGAATTGGGCGACCCAAATGGCCGACCGATTATTTTCCAGCACGGCAATCCGACATCATCCTATCTGTGGCGCAATGTGATGCCGCATCTGGCCGACAGCGGACGCTGTATCGCCATTGATCTGATTGGCATGGGCGACAGCGACAAGCTGCCCGCCGAGGCCGATGCATATGGCTTTGATGTGCACAGCCAATATTTTGAAGCGGCGCTTGAAGCGCTAGGTGTCACCGACAATGCCGTCTTGGTCATCCATGATTGGGGCTCGGCGCTGGGCTTTCACTATGCCAGCCGCCATAGCCAGCGCGTCGCCGGCATTTGCTACATGGAAGGCATTGTGATGCCGTATGAAAGCTGGGACGACTGGCCGGAATCGGCGCGCGGCATGTTCCAGACGTTCCGCTCACAAGCCGGCGAAGAAGTGGTGCTGGAGAAAAACGTCTTTGTCGAGCGCGTCGTGCCCCGTTTGTGCAAGCCGGTGAAGACCGCCGCCCGACCCTGACTTTCCCGCGCGATATCCCGATTGCTGGCGAACCGCCGCATGTGGTGGCTGTGGTCAAGGACTACGCCGCTTTCATGGCGGCCAGCGATATGCCGAAACTATTTATCAATGCCGATCCGGGGTCGATTCTGTGCGGTAAAGCCCGCGATTTCTGCCGTAGCTGGAAAAATCAAACAGAAGTGACCGTCAAAGGCACGCATTTCATCCAAGAAGACTCGCCGCATGAGATTGGCGCCGCTGTTAAGCAGTGGATTGAAGACAATAATATTTAATAGTACGACTATTGTTGACTTCATCCACGAATAGTCACACTATTTATGGATGGAAAACGCAAAACGCCTGACAGATCAGCTTGCCGAGACGCTCGCCAGTCATATTTTGACAGGAAAATGGGCGATTGGCGAAAAAATGCCGTCAGATCAAGAATTATGCCAGACCCATAGCGTGTCGCGCACCGTTTTGCGCGAGGCGTTGCGGGTTCTCGGCGCCAAGGGGCTGATTACCGCCCGCCCGCGCGTCGGCACGCTGATAGCTGAGAAATCTGCTTGGGCATTATGGGATGCCGAAGTGCTGACATGGCTCGGGCGCTGCCAAACGGCGCAGCAAAAGGTCGATATTTCACAGCAGATCTTCGACATCCGCATCGCTTTAGAACCAGCCATGGCGGCGCTGGCCAGCTCGCGGGCCAGCGCTGGCGACAAACAGGCGCTGCAAGACAGCTTGCGGGCCTTGCAAGCAGACCCGACAGCAGCCCAAGAACAAGCCTTTATGCGCTGCCTGTATCAACTCTCCGGCAACGCTTTTGCTGCCACCGCCAGCCATTTAGCCTGTTGGGATATCGACCAACGCCAAACACCGCCGCCGCTCTTGGCCTATGCGGCGCTGACAGCGGCCATCTCGCAAAGTGCCACAGTGGCGGCGCGTCAATGCGCCGTTGACTATCTCATGCAGGGCTTGTCAGATAATAGCCATGAGGGCCGGTCATTCGACTGACGGGTTTTCACCGGCGCCACGTTATATTAACCGACGCAGAAAACCGGCAGGGAAGCGATCCATGATGGCAAGCCACCAGCAGCAAGGCAGGCAGCGCATAGACGGGCTGGATGACGACGCGCTGATGCATGAGATTGGCAATGGCAACACGCTGGCTGGCTCGGCTTTCATCGCGCGGCACTTATCCTATGTGTTGAAAATATGCCGCGCCAAATTGGGCAATGAGGCTGAGGCTGAAGAAGCCGCCCAAGATGTTTTTGCCTCGGTGTGGAAAAACGCTGGCCAATGGCAGGCCGGTCAGGCGAAAGTCACCACCTGGCTATTCCGCGTCACCAGCAATCGCTGCATTGATATTTTGCGGCGCCGTAAACCGACAACCGGGCTGGATGATGCCGGTGAGATTGTTGATGAAGCCATCGACATTGAACGCCACCATCAAGCGGTTGAACAAAACCGTTTAATCCGAACCGCCCTCGGGCAGTTGAGTAATGACCAGCGTCACGCCATCGAGCTGGTTTATTATCGGGAAATGCGCCAAAGCGAGGCGGCAGAAATGATGGGCATTAAATTAGCCGCACTGGAGTCGCTATTGCGACGCGGGCGGCAGAAACTCCACAATGAACTGGCGGGCCTGCGCTCCCAGTTAGATATGATTTAACCGAGCATGAAGGTCTCGATATGACAGATCACCAAATGACAGAACAAGAATTCAGCGACCTCGTCAGCGCTTATGGCGGCGAGCCTCAGCGTTGGCCTCAACAGCATCGGGCCGCCATGCTGGCCTATTGCGACACCACCGCATCGGCACAAGCCATGCGCGGGCGCGAAGCCAGCCTCGACCAATGGCTATCAAACCGATTGGATGCGGCCCCCGAGGCCTTAACCGCGCGCATTGAAAGCCAAATGCAAGAACACCTCGCACACGCCACCAGCGCTGGTGATTTGATCAGCCAAGAAATCGACCTCATCGCCTCGGATACATTTACCCGTCGGCATTACGTCTCGGCCGGCATATCGCTCGCCGCCTGCCTGATTGCTGGGGTGATTTTAGCCCCTGAAGCAATTAGCCTGTTTATCGGCGCACCCGACACCATCGCCTCCATCGGTTTCTTTACCGATGAGCTCCTCCTGAACTAACCCGCATAAAGACCCGAATAAAGAAAGGACGAAAAATGCTACAAAATAAAAAATTCCTGACAATCGCTTTGGTTATCTCTCTGGCCATTAATCTATTTATCGTCGGCGTTGCTGGCTTTTATGGCGCCAAATTCCGTGGCATGGGCCGCGATGGAAATTGGATTGAAAGCCGCATGGAATATGCCGAAAACCGCTTTATGAGGCACCTTGACGACGAAGATAAAGCTGTGGCGCGGGCGACTTTTGACAAACACAAACCGGCTCTGCGCCGAGCCTTTCGTGACCATCGCCAAGCCCGCCGCGATATCGTCTCCGCCTTTAACCAAGAAACACCCGAGCCTAGTGAGCTAACGGCGGCGTTGAATAAATCGCAAGCGGCCACACAATTGGCCAATGAAAACCTGCATTCTATTCTGCGCGAATTGGCCAGCGGTTTATCGCCTGAAGCGCGGCAAGAGTTTGCCAGCCGTGTGCGTGACCACCATCCGCATCTAAAGGACGACTAGGCGGGTCGACCCGTCGTTGAATGACAGCTAAATCTGAGCGGAGATTGAATAACCGGTTGCCCTACATATATTAACCCTTAGACTGTAAAAACCGATTATTTAACCCGCGTAAGGATTAGTTTATGCCCCTATCCATGGAACGCTACGGCGCCTTTGTCACCAACAACCCCATCAAAGTCATTGTCGCGTCCCTACTGGTAGCCGTCATCGCCCTGCTCGGGGCGCAGAATTTGCGCCTAACCAACGACTATCGCTATTTCTTCACCAAGGAAAACCCGTATCTGACGGCGTTCCAAGAATTAGAACGCACCTATTCCAGCCCCGACACGCTGCTATTTGTCTATCAACCCAAAGACGGCAGCAAAGCGGTCAGCCGCGAGGCCTTAAACCTTGCCTATGATTTGACCGAAGGCGGCTGGCAAATCCCTTATTCGACCCGGGTTGACAGCATCACCAATTTCCAGAACACCCGCGCCATTGGTGAGGATGATTTGGAAGTCCGCAGTCTGCTTGATGATCCGGCGACGCTGGATGACACGCAAATGCAGTATATTGAGCAAACCATTGTTAATGAGCCGCTGCTGATTGGCCGCCTGCTATCGCATGATCGGCACACCGCCTCGGTTCTGATGTCGATGCGCCCGCCGGTCGATGATGTCGTCGCCAATAATCAAATCATTTCCGAAGCGCGCAGTCTGCTGGCGGCGATGCGTGCCAAATACCCCAATATCCGCATCGAGCTGACCGGCAGCCAAATGCTGTCCAATGCGTTTTCCGAAGCGGCGCAAAATGATCTGGCGACGCTGACACCCTTAATGTTTGCCCTGATTACCGTGGTGCTGATTGTCACTACTCGCAAAATAGCCGGCACGCTGGCCTCAATGCTGGTGGTGACGCTGTCGGCCGCCGCCGCGATGGGCTCAGCCGGCTGGCTGGGGATCCCAATATCGCCACCGGCCTCCTCGGCGCCGACGATTATTCTCACCGTAGCCGTGGCCGATTGCGTGCATATCCTGATTTCTGCTTTGGTCTCACGCGGCCAAGGCATGGATAAAAAACAGGCGATTATTGAAAGCCTGAAAATCAACACCCAGCCGGTGTTTTTAACATCTGTGACCACGGCCATTGGCCTGTTCAGCCTGAACTTCTCAGACTCGCCGCCTTATCGCGACCTCGGCACGATTGCCGGTGTTGGCGCGCTTTATGCGTGGTTCTTTGCCATGACCATCTTCCCTGCCCTGTTGTCGCTGCTGCCAATGAAGGCCAGCAACGTGGTCGACCGCCAAAGCCGGATGATGAGCTGGATTGCCGAAAAAGTGATTAGCCGCCGCAAGCCGCTACTGATCGGCATGGTGGCGGTGACGGTGTTCGGCATTGCCATGCTGCCGCGTCTGACCTTTAACGACCGCTTTGTTGACTATTTCGACGCCCGTATGGATTTCCGCGTCGCCTCTGACTGGGCGTCGGATAATTTGACCGGCATTTACATTCTCAATTACTCAATGGAAAGCGGCGAGGCCGGTGCCATCGCCAATCCTGAATATTTGGCCACACTTGATAAATTCGCCGGTTGGTTGCGCACCCAGCCGGAGGTCAAACACGTCGCCAGTTTCGCCGATGTGATCAAACGCATTAACCGCTCGATGAATGGCGACAGAGAGAATTTCTACGCGGTGCCGACAAGCCGCGATATGGGGGCGCAATATTTGCTGCTTTATGAAATGTCGCTGCCTTATGGCCTAGATTTGAACGACCAATTAAATGTCGATAAATCGGCTTCACGCTTGATTGTGACCCTGCGCAATCTCGGCACACAAGAAATGACCAGCTTGCGGGCCCGCTCGCTGAGCTGGCTGAAAGCCAATGCCCCGGAAGAAATGTGGGTCGATGCCTCCGGCCAAGCGGTGATGTTTGCGTTTATTGGTGAACGCAATCTGCGCTCCATGGTTTTCGGCACGTTTATCGCGTTTGTGCTGATTTCCGCCTGTTTGATGCTGGCCCTGCGTAGCCTGCGCCTCGGCCTGATCAGTCTGATACCGAACATGGCCCCACCGGCTGCTGCGATGGGCTTTTTCGCCATCTTCCAGAACGAAGTTGGTTTCTGGACAGCCTTTGTCTCGGCCACCGCTATTGGGCTAATTGTTGATGCCACAGTGCATATTCTGAGCAAATACCGCTATGCCCGCATCGACCTGCAATACTCGTCGGTCAATGCGGTGCGCTATAGTTTTGCCACGGTGGGCACGGCGCTTTGGGTCTCCAGCCTGATTCTGATTATTGGGTTTTTGGTACTGACTCACTCGCCATTCCTGATTAATGTGATGTTAGGTCTGGTTGTGGCGCTGACCATTTTTGTTGCTCTTATTCTCGACTTCTTACTGTTACCCCCGTTGCTTATTGCCGTTGATAGCCGTGGCGAAGACCCCTCAGAGGGTGATGTCGCCATGTCGCAACCGGCTGAATAATGAAAGGAATTATTATGTCCCTGTCTTTGAAAAACAAGTTTGGCGCCCTCGTCGCCACTTTTGCCCTGTCAACGGCTCTATCATCGCCGGTGCTGGCTGGGCTTGACGGCCTGCCGGGCACCGAGCAACCAGAAGCGCGTGGTCTGGCCATCGCCCAAGCCTCTGACGCCACTAATCTCGGCTATGGCGACACCCGCACCGAAATGGAAATGATCCTGACCAACGCCAATGGCGATGTCAGCGAACGCCGCCTGCGCTTCAACACGCTGGAAAACAAAAACCCTGACGATGGCGATTGGAGCATGATGATTTTCGACGAGCCGCGCGATGTCGCCGGCACTGCCATGCTGACCTATGCCCATATTCTTGACGCAGATGAGCAATGGATGTATCTGCCAGCCCTGAAGCGGGTCAAGCGCATCTCATCGGTCAATAAATCCGGCCCGTTTATGGGCTCAGAATTTGCCTTTGAGGATTTCTCATCGCAAGAGGTTGGCAAATACTCGTATAAATGGGTGCGCGACGAAGCCTGTGGCGAACGCACATGCCACGTCACAGAACGCCGCCCGCTCTATAAGCACTCAGGCTATACGCGAATGATTTCATGGACTGACACCACTGATTATCAAGTGCGCAAGATTGTCTATTACGACCGCAAAAACACCTTGCTGAAAACCCTGACATTCGACGATTACCGCCAGTATGAAGACAAATATTGGCGCGCCCATGAATTGTTCATGCAAAACCATGTGACCGACAAAACCACCATGCTGCGCTGGGATGACTACGAATTCAGCACTGGTTTGACGGCACAAGACTTCAACCAAAACAGCCTAAAACGGACACGCTAAGCCATGCCCCTTCGACTGACCCGCCACCTGATACCGGTGGCCGCTGCGCTGGGGCTTATGGCGCCGCCAGCAATGGCGTTGGATATCGACTTTGAGGGTTATCTCGAAATAGAGGCGCGCAACTTCCCGCAAACCGCCCGCAATGACGACCAGAGAGAAAACTTCTCATCGGTTGCCGGTGAGTTTGAGCTCGGGTTTTACAGCGACAATGGCCGACATGCGGTGATTGTAAAACCGTTTGGGCGGGCTGATGAGCATGACCACGAACGCACCCACATGGATTTGCGCGAAGCCAAATACCGCTATGTCAACGGGGCTTATGAATTCACCTTTGGCGTCGACAAAGAGTTCTGGGGGGTCACTGAGTTTCTCCATCTGGTCGACATCATCAACCAGACCGACAATGTCGAAAGCCCTGACGGCGAGCAAAAGCTCGGCCAGCCGATGGTCAAATTTTCCATGGCGCAAAGCTGGGGGACGCTGACCGGTTATTTCATGCCGGCCTTCCGCTTACGGCAATTCTATGACCCGCTGACGGGCCGCCCCTCGGCAGGCTTTGTGGTCAATGATGAGACGACATTTTTTGAAAGCGAGCATGGCCGCTCCAACCCCGATTATGCGCTGCGTTATGGGCATAATATCGGCGCCTTTGATGTCGGCCTGTCGTGGTTTGACGGCACCGCCCGCACGCCGCAGCTAGAGCCCAATGGCGATAGCTATAACGGCCTGCCTGTGCTCAATGCCTATTACCCGCTGAGAACCCAGCTTGGGCTTGATGCGCAAGCCACGCTGGGGTCATGGCTGCTGAAACTGGAAGCCATTAAAAGCGAAGAAAACGACATCACCAATGCGCGCGCCACGGGCGGCGTTGAATACACATTTTATAATCTGTTCAATAGCGGCACCGATGTTGGGCTGGTGGCCGAATATATGTGGGATGAACGCGAACTCGACGCCCCCCACCCCTTCGGCAACGATGTCGGCATCGGCCTGCGCTGGACCGCCAATGATGTGCAATCAACCAGCATTCTAATCGGCGGCATTGTCGACCTCGACACAGACTCAACGGCATTTTCGGTTGAGGCAGAAAGACGCCTCGGGCAGAACTTCAAAGTCATCCTGGAAGCGCGCGGCCAAAACTATGTTGGTGACGACGATGTGTGGGCCAATGCGCTGGCCAATGAGGATTTCGTCCGCCTGCGCTTAAACTGGTTCTTCTAGCGTTTGCGCGTATTTACGCCGTATAAAAGAGCTAAAATCAAGCCTCGACAAAAAAAAATTTTTCTGACTAAAATCGCTCAGGGAGAAAACATATGTCCGACACAACCTCATCCAGCGCCAAACCATCAAAAGGCGTCAGAAACTACACGCTTTTAGTTCTGGTGCTGATTTACGCCTCTAGTCATATTGACCGGCAAATTGTCTCTATTTTGGCCGAGTCGATTAAACAAGACTTAGACCTGTCGGACAGCCAATTGGGGTTTCTTATCGGGCTTTCCTTCGCGCTGTTTTATGCCACGCTGGGCATTCCCATCGCCATGCTGGCGGACCGCTATTCGCGCCGTAACATTATCGCCGCCTCAGTGGTTATTTGGTCGGGCATGACGGCTTTGAGCGGCTTGGCTGGTAACTTCTTGCAATTGGCGCTGGCGCGGATTGGCGTCGGCATTGGCGAGGCAGGCTCCAGCCCGCCCAGCCACTCGATGATTACTGATTTGTTTCCGCTGGAAAGCCGTAGCGCCGCCATGGGGGTTTATGCCGCTGGTATTAACATTGGCGTGTTGTTTGGTTTTCTCGTCGGCGGCTGGATCGACCAATGGTATGGCTGGCGCATGGCGTTTTTCATTGTCGGCGTGCCGGGCATTTTCCTCGGCGCCCTGATGCTGTTCACCGTGCCCGAACCGACCCGCACCATGGCCCCGAAACCATGGCCGAAAAACTTTTTCGCCGAGATTTGGCAAACCTTCAAAGTGATGCTGGCGATACCCAGCCTGCGGCATATTTTGATTGGCTGCACATTAGTGGTGTTTGTCGGCTATGGCACAACCTATTGGAACGGGGTTTTCTTCCGCCGTATTCATGGCCTCTCGGCTGGTGAAGCGGGCACGATTTTGGCGCTGATTGGCGGCATTATTGGCGGTGTCGGCACTTTCTTCGGCGGCTGGTTGGCCGACCGGTTAGCCCGCCGCGACCAACGCGCCTATGCGTGGCTGACGGCAGGCGTCAAAATAGGCATCGCGCCGTTTGTCTTCTGGTTCTATCTGGAAGATGACCTGACAACCATTTGCTTGCTGCTGGCCTTTATCGCCTTTTTGGGCGGGTTTTATTTGTCGGTCAGCTTTGCCATGACGCAAACCCTGCTGCCGCCCGCCTCACGCGCGCTTGGCGCAGCGATTTTGCTGTTCTGCATCAATATTATCGGCCTTGGCCTCGGCCCATTTATGGTCGGTGTGCTAAGCGACATGTTCAGCGGGCAATATGGCACAGATAGCTTGCGCTATGCGTTGATCAGCGTGTCGCTGATTAATATTTGGGGGGCGTGGCACTATTTCATTGCCGGGCGTCACCTGCCCAATGATTTGGCCGCCGCAAAATCTTATTAAACAAAAATGGCAGAGCCGAAGCCCTGCCATCTCATTGTCACTGGCGCATCAACAGACGCGCGATATTGTGTTGATTAGAATTTCAACAACAGGCCGACACCGGTAAAGTCGCTATCATAGCTGGCCGAACCGGCAACGGTTTCTTCAACTGTTTCGTGTGAATAGGTCAGCAAGACGCCAGAGGCCAGTTTGGTGGCGCCCCCAATAGCCAAGATTTCGGTGTCATTGCCACTGTCAATTTCTTGATCATGGATAGCGAAACCAATCGTCGTTGAGCTGTTCAACTGGTACTGAACGCCATAGTGCAGAATGTCGGTATCAACATTGTTTTTCTCAAATGTTGTCGACGCGCCGCCCACTGTCCAATCGCCAAAGGCAACCGACAGACCCAGAGCCGTGTCTTCGCGTGGATCAACGCCCGGGTCTTCGTCAAATTCATTGACCCCGTAAGAGGCTTTGACCTTCATGCCAGCCACTGTGCCGGCATAAGACACCGCATAAGCGGTTGCCGTGCCCGCTTCACCTTCGGCATACAAGCCGCTGTCGCCGCTGGTGTCAGAGGTATCAGGTGTGTAGGAGATGCCCAATTGGAAGCCGTTCACTTTCGGCGTGTAATAATTCACTTTCAGCGCGTCGCCGTCGACCCCGTCAAGCAGTGGTTTGTCGAAGCTCGATACTTCGCCCCATGTTTTGAAATTATTATCATAGGTTTTCCAGCCAAGGAATTTTGGCGCCGATACTTGCATTTTATAGGCGGCGTTGTTTTCCGCACCCATTTCGATTTTCCCGAAATCGCCTTTTACATAGACGTAGTTCTCGTCGATATGGTCATTGGCGCCCGCGCCTTCGCCTTCAAGCTGAACCTGAAAGCCGAACTCAATGCCGCTATCGCTTTTGGTTTTACCCTTAAAGATAATTTCATTGTCATTGTGAATGCTAGACGAGCGCGCATTGGCCAACTGATTTTCGTCGACGTCGACATCATAGAAAACAGCATTATAGTAACCGCCAACAGAGACGCTAATCGGCGCCGCCAAAGCTGGTGCTGTGAACAAGGCAACTGCCGCTGTTCCAAGAATCAATTTGTTCATAACAAAACCTCAAAAAGTTACGCCAGAGCCACACGCTCTGATCACTCCAAACTGTTTACAGGCTTTGGCCGGCAAACAAAAACCAAAATCGTCATCTCAAATCACCTCCGGTTGGCGCAATCATCGCGGTGATGCAGCAACGCAACACTATCGCCATGCCTGTCACATAACTGCAATATGGCTGTTACACTGTGCAACATGCGGGCTGTGAGCGGCCAGATTATCCCGCTGTTTTTTTTACCTTTAAGAGATGTTTTTTTACTGCAACCGCGCCCCGATTCGGTCACTCTGAGTGTATGAGAGCAGATAAATCAGAAGAAATTTCACGGCCCACACTGGCGATTTATGGCCTGATGGGGGCACCGCTGGCCTTGGTCGGCTATCCCATTGCCATTTGGCTACCGGCGTTTTATGCCAGCCATGTCGGTGTGTCGCTGGCTGGTGTCGCAACCATGTTGCTGCTGGCCAAATTATCAGACGTGGTGACCGACCCGGTTATCGGCATGATTTCCGACCGCCTGCGCACCCCATGGGGGCGCCGACGCCCGCTGATTTTGCTCGGCACGCCAGTGTTGGTGGCGTCTATCTGGTTCTTATTCGTGCCGCCCGAAGGGGTCGGCGAATGGTACTTGTTGCTGTGCATTGCTGGCATGTATATCGGCACCTCGCTTGTCGGTTTGCCCTATGGCGCGTGGGGGGCGGAAATCTCACCCGATTATGTCCAGCGCGCCCGGGTCACCGCATGGCGCGAGCAGTTCACCCTGATCGGCTTGCTGCTGGCCGCCTTCATTCCGTTCTTGGTCGAGCAATATGGCGATGGCTCGATTGAAAGCATTATGCGCAGCATGGCACTGGCGATTGGCTTGGCGGCGCCGATTAGCGCTATTTTACTGTCGGTTTTCGTCCGCGAAACGCCGCCCGAAAACGCCCAGAGCAAAGACGAGATGCCGTTCACCGAAGGGCTGGCGCGGATATGGCGCAACCGGCCCATGCGTATCGTCATCGGCCTGGTTTTAATCGTCACCTTGGCCGAAGCCTTCCGCAATGCGCTATCGCTGTTTTTCATGCGAGCGGTGATTCAGGCCAGCGATGTCGGCACGCTGTATTTCGGCTATTTCGCCGCCGGTCTGCTAGCCGTGCCTTTCTGGTTATGGTTGGGCCGTAAGCTCAGCAAACATATCGCCTTCGCCTTCACCTTAATCACTGTAGCGATTATCTCGGCGGTCAATATGGCGTTTGACCAAGACGACTACACTGTGTTTGTGATTTTCTTCCTCGCCAAGGGCGCCTGCTTTGGCGGTCTGCAATTTCTGCCGCTGGCAATATTGGCCGATGTGATTGATGTTGAAACCGCCGAGACCGGTAAAGCACGGGCCGGCTCTTATATTGCCATCTCCAGCATGACGGCAAAAATCTCTACCGCATTGGGCACATTCCTCGCCATACGCGCGCTGTCGCTAACTGAATTTGATGCGAAAATATTATCCGACAATAGTTTCGATGATTTATTTGCCTTGCGGGTTCTGTATACGCTCATTCCGGC
>JAHEIG010000024.1:0-8240 GCA_024639515.1 Rhodobiaceae bacterium
GTTTCGCGGGCCAAAGAAACCTCGGGTGCCTTCGCAAATATTGCCTCGGACACGAATGTTTCTGGCCTTTATGGCACGCTGACCCTGAGTGCTGATGGCTCCTATAGCTATGCCATTAATGACACAAACGGCGATGTGCAGGCTTTGGACGAAGACGAGAGTCTGTCTGAAACCTTTATCATCGAGATTTCTGATGGCTCGGGCGGTACGGTTGAGCAGACTTTGTTGATCACCATTGACGGCACCAATGATGCGCCGACGGTGACCGGCGCCGATATTGCCGACACCGCCACAGAGGCGGGCGTCGATAGCGATGGCTCAAGCGTTAGCGGCAGCGTCGCCAGCGGCACGGCCGATGCGCTCTTTGCCAATGCTTCCGATGTCGACGACAGCGTTGATGATTTTGTCGTGGCGCAAGCCAAACTGGACGGCGGCACATATGCCTCGGTCAGCGGCGACACAGACATTGACGGTGATTACGGCACACTGACGCTGAATTCGGATGGCTCTTACAGCTATGCGATTGATGACAGCAATGCCAGCGTCCAAGCTCTGGATGAGACGCAAAGCCTGTCAGAAACCTTTATCGTTGAGATTTCAGACGGCGCCGGCGGAACAGTTGAGCAATCTCTGGTCATCACCGTTGATGGCACCAATGACGCGCCCGTCGTCACCGGAGCGGACATTACCAATGCGGCGGTGGAAGCCGGGGTGGATTCAGATGGGTCGACGAATTTGGGCAGTACCGCGAGCGGTGCAGCCGATGCATTATTCGCCAAAGCCTCTGATGTCGACGACTCTCAAGCGACGCTGTTTGTGTCACAAGCCAAACTGGACGGCGGAACTTACGCCTCGGTGAGCAGCGACACAGAGGTTGATGGCGATTACGGCACACTGACGTTGAGTGATGAAGGCTCGTATGACTATGCCATTGACGATAGCAATGGCAGCGTGCAGGCACTCAATGCCGGCGAAAGTCTGACGGAAACCTTCACCATCGAGATTTCCGATGGCTCTGGCGGGACGGTTGAGCAGTCTTTGGTCATCACCGTGACCGGCACCAATGATGCGCCAACTGTGACCTCCGACACGATTACCGGTGCCGCCACAGAGGCTGGCATTGATGGCGACGGCAATGGGCTGGCCAGTGTTGATGCGAGCGGGACGGCCGATGCGCTATTTGCCAATATTTCCGATGTTGATAATGACACAGCGGACTTCATTGTCTCGCGTGCTGGCACCGATCAGCTGTCATTAGGCTCAGTGGCAAGCAACAGCACGTCGAGCGCCGATGGTCTGGTGGTTACCGGTAGTTATGGCCAGGTCACCATCGGTGCCGATGGCTCTTATAGCTATGTCGTGGATAACACAGTGGAAGCTGTTCAGGCGCTTGATGTCGGTGACACGATTAACGAAAGTTTCAGCATCGAAGTTTCTGATGACTTGGGCGGTACTGTGGTTGAGACACTGGTTGTCACCATTACCGGCACCAATGATGCGCCTGTCGCCTCAGCTGATACTGCTTCGGTCGACGAAGATGCAACGCTGAGTGTTGATGCAGCAAGCGGCGTCTTGGCCAATGATGTTGATGATGACGCGTCTTCAAGTCTGCTTGTCAGTGAATTGGCAGCCGGTGATACAGCGACCATGACGACCACTGCCGGAACGTCGGTTGATGGCACATATGGTACGCTGACTTTGACCGCCGATGGTAGCTATGAGTATGTCGCTGATAAATTGGCGGCTGACCAACTTGTTGCCGACCAAACAGAAGACGATGTCTTCACCTATACGGTGAGTGACGGTCTGGGCGGCTACGACACCCATACATTGACGATTACCGTCACCGGTACCAATGACTCACCGGAGCTTTCTATCGGCGAGTCAGGGGTCAACCATGCTGCGACATTTGTCGAGCTGGCCGGAACCGATGATGGCAGCAATGCGGTTAATCTTGTCAGCAGTGGCGTTGAAATCATTGATGTCGATAGCTTGACGCTGGCCAAACTGGACATTGCGGTGTCGACCAGTGACTTGGAGGCAGGTGACCAACTGATTGTCGCTGGCACCACGGTGGCGTTATATGACCTAACCACGGGTGCAATTGGTGACGTAACGGTTGGTGAGGCCATGTATGCTGTAGAGGCCACCGTCGAAAGTGGTACGGCAACCATCTCGTTTACCAGTCAGGATGAGCTGGGCAGCTCAGCCGAGGCGGCGATTAAAGCGAATTACGAAGCCTTGTTGCAGGATATCACCTTCAACAATAACTCGGATGACTTCGTGAACGGTTCAACCCGTGAGTTTAGCCTGAATGTGGTGGATGAGCTGGGCGATGCCTCAAACAGTGCCACCTTTACCGTTTCCATGGATGCAACCAATGACACACTGTCGGGCACGCCAGCCATCACAGGTGTCTTGTCGCAAGGTGAAACCTTGTCGGCCGATGTATCGGGACTGAGTGATGCTGATGGCTTGGATTCAGATACATTTGCCTATCAGTGGTATCGTTCAAGCGACAATGGCAGCACATGGACCACCATCTCCGGGGCAACCAGCAGCAGCTTCACGCTGACCCGTGCTGAAGGCCTGAATGTGATGAAAGTTGATGTCACCCATACAGACCTTGGTGGCACGACAGAAACTGTCACCAGCGCGACATCGTCGCCGGTTGCGTTCTCATCCGTCGTCGGTGTGGTTTATGACTGGTACGCGCATACAGCGCTGCACGATGTATCCGTTGCGCAAGGCGATCAAACGGATACCACCGACAGCGACGGTGTCTTCGAGATTGATAAAGTGGCCAATGATGGCTACACAATCAGCCTTGATGAGAGTGTGACAGGCGATGGCGTGTCGCTTGATGATGCGATTTTGGCCTATAAAATGGCTTATGGCGCCATCACCGAGAACGAAGATGGCACGCAAATCAATGCCTATCAGTATTATGCGGCTGACATTGACCAAGATGGTGATGTTGAGTTGGATGATGCGATGGATATCTTCGAAATGGCGCTTGATCGCTCCGGCGCACCGGCTGCTGAATGGCTGTTTATCGACGAGCAAATGGATTTCTGGGACGAGGCAACCTCAACTTGGGATACCACGCGCGACAGCATTGACTGGACCAAAGTTGGCGTCTTCGAAGATGGCGATAGCGGCACAGCCAATCTGGTCGCGGTGCAAAAAGGTGATGTTGACGGCAGCTTCTCAGCTGACTCCGAATATGACGATGGCAATAGCGCGGTTATCCTGTCGCAACTCCAAGAACTGTATAACGCGCAATTGCCAAATGGCGGTTCCGACGATGACTGGTGGACTGTCTAACACACAGCCCCGATATCACCTGCAAAGCTTTGCCTAACCCCCGGCCCAACGGCGCGGGGGAAGGGCTCGGCGCCATGAATGATTGTCAGACAGGTGGTTGAGTCATGAGGCCCTAACGCGCCAGCTTAGAATTGCCACGCTAAACGTTCCTCTCCAGCCGGCATCGCCAATTGCACATGGTCTATTTGGTAAACTTTCATAATGATGTCCGATTGCTTGTTTTTTTGCATGATGGCATCGGAAAATATCAATGGCGGAGAGAGAGGGATTCGAACCCCCGGAACGCGCAAACGCTCAACGGTTTTCAAGACCGCCGCTTTCAACCACTCAGCCATCTCTCCGTGGCTTCTTTATATCGTTAGTTCCAATAAGTTCAAGCCAAAACCCGTGTCTGGCGATGATTTTTTAATCATTTTCAGACAATCTCTGCGCTTCTTGTGAGGATGCGAATCCTTTACATTCTCCAACATGTCTTTCGGTGGAGCTCCATGTTGACGCAGTATAGTAAAATCAATGCAAAACCTGGCCTGGTGGTCTTGATGGTCGCGGCGTTGCTGGCCGCGTGCGCCAGCCCGCCCAAACCAGTTGTCGATGATCCGGTGGCTAAAGGGCGGCAAACCGCGGCTGGCGGGATTTATAAAATCGGCACGCCGTATAAAATTGAAGGGCTTTGGTATTACCCGCAAGAAGACCCGAACTATGATCGGGTCGGCATTGCCTCATGGTATGGCCCGAAATTTGATGGCCGGCGCACCGCCAATGGCGAAATTTTCGATATGCGGCTACTGACAGCGGCGCATCCGACGCTGCCGATGCCGGTGCGCGCGCGGGTGACCAATCTGGAAAATGGCCGCTCCGTGGTGGTGCGGATTAATGACCGTGGCCCGTTTGCCAAAGATCGCGAGATTGATATGTCGGCGCGGGCGGCAGAAATGCTCGGCTTCAAAGAGCAGGGCACCACCAAAGTGCGGGTGCAATATCTCGGGCGGGCGCCGTTATTTGATAGTGCAGGGCGGCTTATTCGCGGCAAAGAACCGGATCGCTTTATTGTCGACAAGCCGCAAACCCCGCCAGAATCGCGGCAAGTGGCCGCCGCGCCGGTCGATGAGGTGCTGGTGCGCACGCCAGACGGCTTAGAGGTTGAGCGTGTCGTCGAGCCGGTCGATATTGGTGAAAAGCGATATGCCGTGCAAGTCGGCGTGTTTAGCGATAAGAATAATGCGTTGCAGTTGAAACAAAGCCTTGAAACAATCTCGCCGGTGAGCATTGTTGAGGTTGAATTGAACGGGGCAACCTATTATCGGGTGAAAATGGGCGGGGTGAATATCCGCGCCGATGCCCATGAGACGGTTGAGAAATTAATCGCCGCCGGCCATCAAGATGCCGTAATCATCGAGCAATAGAGGGTTTTTGGGAAAATCATGCTGACATTACATAATTCATGGACCGCTATGGGGCGCCGTTTGCAGCTTATGGGGGTGGCGTTCGTCACCTTATGGATGAGCACGCTGGCGGCGCAAGCGATTGAAACCCGGGCCGACTATGCATTGGTTATGGATGCGCGCAATGGTGTTGTGTTGTTTGAGAAAAACGCCGATGCGCGGATGAGCCCGGCCAGTATGAGCAAGCTGATGACCGTGCTGATGGTGTTTGAAGCGCTAGAAAGCGGTGATATCACCGAAGATGAGCTGTTTTATGTCAGTGACGAAGCATGGCGCCGTGGTGGGGCCAGCTCAGGCGGTTCGACGATGTTCCTTGAAGCGCGCTCGAAAGTCTCAGTGCGCGATTTGCTGCGTGGGGTGATTATTCAATCGGGCAATGATGCCTGCATCGTTCTGGCCGAAGGTATTGCCGGTTCGGAAGGCAGTTTCGCTGAATTAATGACCGAAAGAGCGCAAGAGCTTGGCATGCAGCAGTCGACCTTCGCCAATGCCACCGGACTGCCAGACCCGTCGCACAAAACCTCAGCCCGCGATTTGGCCATTCTGACGCAAGAGCTGATTAATAAGCACAGCAATTATTATGGCCTATTCGCCGAGCGCGATTTCACCTGGAATAAAATCCGCCAGCGCAATCGTAACCCATTGCTGTATGCCGGTATTGGCGCCGATGGCCTGAAAACCGGCCACACAGAGGACTCGGGCTATGGTCTGGTGGCTTCAGCCGAACAAAATGGCCGGCGGTTGATTGTCGTGGTCAATGGCCTGACATCGAAAACCGAGCGCTCAAGCGAGGCCCGCAAGCTGATGACATGGGGCTTCCGCGCCTTCAGAAACGAAATGCTGGTCGGCGCTGGTGAAGAAGTCGCCCGCCTGCCTGTCTGGCACGGCGATGCGTCGACCGTGAGCGTGGCTCCTGCCAAGCGCTTCGACGTGGTGGCACCAAAAGGCGGCGGACTGCGCCGTATGGTGGCAACCATGATTTATGAAAAGCCGGTATTGGCGCCGATTCAAAAGGGCGATGTGGTGGCCACTTTGCGGGTGACGATGCCGGGTTTGGCCCCGCAGGAAACCGAATTGGTGGCGCAAACAACCGTTGAGCGCGGCAATTTCATGAGCCGGGCGTTTTCGAGTTTAGGTCATTTAATTTTTAGTGGTGAGTAATATGCGCGGAAAATTTATCAGTTTTGAAGGCGGCGAGGGCGGCGGTAAGTCGACCCAAGCGGCGCGTTTGGCAGGCTATTTGCGGCAAAAAGGGCTGGATGTATTGGAAACCCGCGAGCCGGGCGGCACGCAGCAAGGCGAAGACTTGCGCGACTTGTTGGTGCAGGGTGATCCTGACCGCTGGTTGCCGCTGTCGGAGCTGTTAATGATGACAGCCGCTCGCGTCGAGCATGTGCACCGGCTGATTGAGCCAGCACTGGAAGCCGGTAAATGGGTGATTTGCGACCGTTTCGCCGATAGCACCTTGGCTTATCAGGGCATTGCTGGCGGTTTGGGGCTGGATATGGTCACGCAATTACAAAATGAAGCGATTGGTCAGGCCGTACCGGATGTGACGTTTTTGCTCGATGTCCGCGCCGAAGCCGGTCTCAAACGCGCCGAAACGCGCGGCGGGGCGGCCCGCTTTGAGAAAAAGGGCGCCACTTTCCACCAAACCCTCAGAGATGGGTTTCTGGCCATTGCCAATGAAAACCCGGACCGCATTTGCGTGATTGACGCCGAAGAAAGCTTTGACGCCGTTTGGGGGCAAATTGAGCAGGAATTGGCACGCCGCTTCAAATTATAGCTTGCTGGCAATTAGCACAGGCTTTGGGCAACAAGTTCGGGTATAAGAAATAATGAGCCAAGCCGACCAAATCGAAGAGCTTCCCGATATTGATGGTGATTTTCCGCCGCGCTATACGCGCGCGCTGATCGGCCACCTAGCCGCCGTCGATAGTTTCAGTTCAGCCTGCCAAAGCGGACGTATGCCGCATGCATGGCTGCTGACTGGCCCGAAAGGAGTTGGCAAGGCGAGTTTTGCCTATATGGCGACACGCGGCCTGATGGCGGCGAAAACGCCTGAGAAAATAGGCGATTTCCGCCACGCTGATGACAGCGAAGACCAGCGCTTGGTTGAAACCGAAGCGCATCCTGATATGTATGTGCTGAAACGTCGGTTCAACCCTAAAACCGATAAGTTTACCGCCGATATTCCCGTCGATTCTGTGCGCCAGATGAAGCAATTCTTCACCCTCAGCGCCTCGCGCGGCGGTTGGCGTGTGGCGATTATCGACAGTATTGACGAGATGAATAAATCCGGCGTCAACGGCTTGCTGAAACTGCTCGAAGAACCGCCGGAACGCACGCTTTTTTTCGTCATTTGTCAGCATCCGGGGCGCTTGCTGGATACCATTAAGTCGCGCTGCCGAACCTTGAGCCTGAATGCATTATCGACCGAAGATTTGGTAACCTTAGTGCAGCAACGCTTGCAAGGCGTGGACCGCAACACAGCCGCCGCTGCCGCTTATCTGGCCGATGGCAGTGCGGGCAGGGCGCTGGATTTGGTCGACCAAGGCGGGTTTGACCTATATCGCGATATGATTGAGGTGTTTGCCGGCCTGCCAATGCCGGAAATTGAGAAATTACACGCGCTTGCCAGCCGTTTCGGCGCGCGGGCGGAGCCTGCTAGTTTCGATATTTTCTGCTATTTGTTCAGCAATTGGTTGTTTCGGATTATTCATGGCCGGGCCACTGGCCAGCACCAGCAGCCGGTGTTTGAGGGCGAGGCCGAGGTTATCGCCCACGTCAGCCAACAAATGGCGCTTGAACCTGCCACCCGCTTATGGGAGAAGGTGAACCAGCAAATGCGCGAGGTAAATGCGCTGAACTTGGATAAAAAACAAGCTGTGCTGGATTGGGTCGACGACCTATCCGAGCTTGTTCGGTAATAAGATTGATTTGATGCAATGAGCGAAAATTTCTTCATAACTACTGCTATTTCCTACCCAAATGGTCGCCCGCATATTGGTCATGCTTATGAGGTAATGGCCACGGATGCGATTGCGCGGTTCCGCCGTTTGGCTGGCGATAAGGTGTATTTCACCACCGGCACGGATGATCACGGGCAGAAAATGTTTCAAACCGCGCGGGATCAGGGAAAAACCGCCCGCCAATTGGCCGATGAGCTGACTCCGGCCTTCGCCGAAATGGCGCAAGCGTTGAATTGCAGCCATGATGATTTTATCCGTACCTCTGAGCCTCGGCATTATGCGGCGGTGCAGGATATCTGGCGGCGTGTGGCAGAAAACGGCGATATTTACCGCGATAATTACGCGGGGTGGTATTCGATGCGCGACGAGGCGTTCTATGCCGAAAGCGAGCTGACCGAAAACGCTGAGGGCGAGAAGCTGTCGCCACAGGGCACGCCGGTCGAATGGCTGGAAGAAGAGAGCTATTTCTTCAAATTATCCGCCTATCAGGACAAATTAC
>JAHEIG010000024.1:8250-13948 GCA_024639515.1 Rhodobiaceae bacterium
GTTCGTCAAAGGTGGGTTGAAAGACCTGTCCATCTCGCGCACGGCCTTTGATTGGGGCGTGCCGGTGCCGGATGACCCGTCGCATGTGATTTATGTCTGGATGGACGCGCTGACCAATTATCTCAGCGTTCTCGGCTTCCCCAATGTCGACGGCGAGGCCTATAAAGACTATTGGCCGGCCAGTGTGCATATCATTGGCAAGGATATTACACGTTTTCATGCGGTTTACTGGCCTGCCTTCCTGATGGCCTCGGGGCTTCCCTTGCCGAAACACGTGTTCGCGCATGGGTTTTTGACGGTGCGGGGCCAAAAAATGTCGAAATCGCTGGGCAATGTGCTCGATCCATTTGATTTGGCGGCCCATTATGGCGTCGACGCCTTACGTTATTTCTTCCTGCGCGAGGTGCCGTTTGGCCGCGATGGGAGCTTCTCTGACGAAGCCATCGTCAACCGGGTAAATGCTGATTTGGCCAATGATTTGGGCAATCTGGCGCAACGCTCTTTGTCGATGATTGGCAAAAACTGCGGCGGCATCATGCCGACACCGCAAGACTTGAGCGCCGAAGACGAGGCAATGCTGGCACTGTTTGACGGGCTTTTGCCGAAGGCGGAAGCGGTGATGCAGAGCTATGAAATTCACAATTATCTGGCGTTGGTGATGGATGCGGTGTCAGAGGCCAATCGTTATTTCGCCGGACAAGCGCCATGGGGCCTGAAAAAGACTGACCCAGAGCGGATGGGCACCATCCTCTATATCGCTGCCGAAGTGATACGTCAGGCGGCGATTTTGCTGCAACCTGTGGTGCCGACCGGGGCAGCGGCGTTACTCGATTACCTCGGTGTCGATGCGGATGCGCGCTCATTTGCCCATTTGGGGGCAGAGAACCGCGTTGCAAGCGCGCGACAGTTGGAGCCGCCGCAGGGTGTGTTTCCTCGACTTTCGCCGCTGGCTGATGGCGAAAGCGACGGCTAGATTGTCGAAAACCTTTTCACCACATGCAAACCTAAGCTGACAGCCAAAAACCGCCACGAGTCTAAGGGGTGTTGTTTTTGTGCAACTATTTGCTAGTGTTATGTTTATGTTTGGCTAATTCCATTGCACCTATGCCACAGGGCTGGCACGGTTAAGGCGGTGGGATGACTTGGTTAGGAGACGGCATGTCTGTCTTTAAAAGGCTTCAAAGCATATTCCGCTTTTCGTCACGAATGCGCGACGAACTTGATGTCACGCGATTGACCCGTTTCTCCTCCATCCTTTTTGCAACACTTGGCCTGTTTTCTGGCGTCGGCACTTATTTGGTGCTTAGCAATGTAACGCCGTTGCGGCCCAGCCCGCAAACCATGTGGGGTTTGCTGTCGCTGAATATCTTTATCGTTACCGGTATTCTCGCGGTTATTGTCTGGCAGATTATCCGCATGCGGCGGGCCCGCCAGCGCGGCCATGCAGGGGCGCGGCTGCACCGGCGCGTGGTATCGCTTTTTGCGGTGATTGCCGCCGTGCCGGCAATTTTGGTGGCGGTGTTTGCCGTCGTCACCCTTGATCGCGGGCTTGATAGTTGGTTCTCAGACCGCACCAAAACGATTATTTCCAACACCACCGCCGTCGCCAATGCCTATATTAATGAGCATCGGCAAAACTTGCGCCGCGATATTATGATGATGGCTAATGATTTGAGCCGCGCCGCGCCGTATTACAGCAGCGACCCGCAACGATTAGGCAAGTTCCTGTCGGCTCAGGCGGCTTTGCGCTCAGTGCCGCAAGCTCTGATTATCCGCCGCAATGGCGAGGTTTTGCTGGCTGCCTCTCCAGATCAGCAAATGGTCACCGAACTGCCACCTGCAGAAGCCTTCAAAGCCTCTGAAAATCAGCCAGTGTTGATTACGGTTGAGCAGAAATCGCAGGTTCGTGCGCTGATGAAAATACCGGCTTTTGAGGATGGTTATATCTACATCACCCAGGTTTTGCAGGGCAATGTGATGCAACATCTGGCGCAAACGGATTTAGCGGTGCGCGAATATTCCAATATGGAAGAACGGCGTTACGAGGCGCAATTGACCTTTGGCATGGTGTATATCGTGCTGACATTGGTGATTTTGCTGTCTGCCATTTGGCTGGGTCTTTCGGTCGCTGACCGGCTGGTGCGCCCGATTGGGCAAGTGATTTGGGCCACACAACAGCTTGGTGACGGCGATTTGAACGCCCGCGTGGAAGACGAAACCGCCAGCAAGAACGACGAAATCGGCCAGCTCGGGGCCAATTTCAATGTCATGGCAGAGCGCCTTGGCGAGCAGCAGAAACAGCTTATTTCGGCCCGCGATGACCTTGATGAGCGGGCCCGCTTCACCGAAATGGTCCTGCATGGCGTTAGCTCAGGGGTCGTCGGTGTCGATGATGATGGCCGCATCAACCACGCCAATGATTTGGCTTGCGAGCTATATGCCGTGCAAGAGCGCGATATTATCGGCAAGCCATTGGCCGATGTGATGCCGGAATTCACCGAAATTGCAGAGCGGGCAGGGCGGCGCAAGCAGCGGTCTTTGCCGATGCAAATTGACAAGAGCGACCATCAGAACCGTAAACATACGCTATTGGTTTCGGCGGCGGCGGCGCAAGGCCCGCATGGGGCCAGCATTGTGGTGACGTTTGACGACATTACCGAGAGCATTGCAGCGCAACGAAACGCCGCTTGGGCCGATATTGCCCGCCGCATTGCCCATGAGATTAAAAACCCGCTGACACCTATCCAATTATCGGCCGAACGGCTGCAGTCAAAATATGGTGAGACGGTGGACGATGAAAAAGGCGTGTTCCGTCAGTGCACCGACACCATCATCAGGCAAGTTAGCGATATTGGCCGCATGGTCGATGAGTTTGCGACCTTTGCGCGAATGCCGGAAATGGTGCTGCGCGAGTTCGATCTGACCGATATTGTCTCGCACGCTATTTTCTTGCAGCGTGTGGCGCATCCGGAAGTCTCATATGTGTTTGAAAATCGCGGCGAGATGACGATGAATGGCGACCCGCGTCAGCTCAGTCAGGCACTGACAAATGTGCTTAAAAACGCCGAAGAAGCGATGCAGCGCTTGAGCGAGAGCGAGCGCCGCATCGAAGTAAGCATAGAAAAATCTGACGATGACATTCGATTTATTGTCTCTGATACTGGCCCCGGTTGGCCCGTGGATGATCGGTATGCCCTTGTTGAGCCGTATAATACGTCGCGCCAGCAGGGCACAGGACTTGGACTATCAATTGTCAAAAAAGTCATGGATGACCATGGCGGGCAGTTGATTTTGCAACCAGCCCCATGGGCTGAAACAGGTAGTGGCGGAGCAACAATCATTCTTGTGTTTCCGCAACAGGCGAGCAAAACGGTGGGACAATCCAAAATTCTAGAGGAAATATAATGTTTGGAGACGTGTTAATCGTAGATGACGAGCAAGATATTCGCAATTTGATTGCCGGTATTCTTGAAGATGAGGGTTATGAAGTTAGGCAGGCTGGCGACAGTGATAGCGCTTTGCGCGAGATTAATAAACGATGTCCTTCGCTGGTTCTGCTTGATGTATGGCTACAGGGCAGCAGTTTGGATGGGCTGGAGATTCTAAGTCTTTTATCCGAGCGCTACCCGCATTTGCCGGTTGTGATAATTAGTGGTCACGGCAATATCGACACCGCTGTGTCAGCTATTCGTGCCGGGGCGTATGACTATATTGAAAAGCCGTTCAAGGCCGATAAGCTGCTTTTGACGTTGCAACGGGCCATTGAAGCGGCCAAATTGCAGCGCGAAAACAGCGAATTGCGGCGCAAGGCAGGGGTCAATTTTGCCCTGATTGGACGCGCACCGGTGATTGAACAGCTCAATTCAAAAATTGAGAAACTGGCGCAAGCCAATAGTCGGGTGATGATTGTCGGGCCGGCCGGTTCGGGCAAAGAGGCGGCGGCGCGCCAAATTCACAGCAAATCGCCGCGCGCTCAGCAAAACTTTGTCGCCGTACATGGGGCGATTATCGGCGCCGACCGTGACCGCGCGGGGCGGATTTTGTTCGGCTCAGAAAACGGCGGCCAGGTTGAGGCCGGATTGCTGGAGCAAGCCCATGGCGGCACGGTGTTTATCGACGAGATTGGCAGCTTTCCGCTCGAATTGCAGGCCGAGACGCTGAAAACCTTGAATGAAGGCGGGTTTTGTCGGGTCGGTGGCTCGCAGAAAGTGTCGATTGATGTCCGTGTGCTGTCTTCGTGCAGTGATAAGCCGGAGGATTTAATGGACAGTGGCGTCTTGATGGAAGATCTCTACCACCGCCTCAATGTGGTGACGCTGGATGTGCCGGGTTTGAGCAAGCGCCGCGATGATATTCCGTATTTGGTCGAATATTTCATCAGCACCATTGCCGATCAGCTGAATATGGCACCGCGCAAAGCGGGCCATGATGTGATGGCGGTATTGCAATCGCATAGCTGGCCAGGCAATGTGCGCCAGCTGCGCAATTGCATTGAGCACATGATGTTGACCTGTTTATCGCGCAATAGTGAGGAATTGACGCTTAGTCATTTGCCCAACGAGATTGTTTCGGACACAGATATGAATGAAAATATCGTGGAAACTCAACATATTATGTCTCTTCCTTTGCGTGAGGCGCGAGAAAGGTTTGAACGTGAATATCTGATTGCGCAAATTAACCGGTTTAGTGGCAATGTCTCGAAAACCGCGCAATTTGTCGGCATGGAGCGATCGGCCCTGCATCGCAAAATGAAATCCCTTGGTATAGGCACCACTAATCATGCTAAAAGCCAAGTGTCTTAAACACGAGGTGTAAGCAAATGAAGGTCATTGTCTGCGGGGCGGGCCAAGTTGGGTTCGGTATTGCCAGCCATCTAGCGCGTGAAGGAAATGACGTCACAGTGGTCGATCGGGCGGCGTCTTTGATGCAGCGCATTAGCGATACGCTCGATGTACGGCCGGTTCTCGGCCATGGTGGGCATCCGGAAGTGCTTGAGCAAGCCGGTGCGGCCGACGCCGATGTGTTGATTGCGGTGACCGCCAGTGATGAGGTGAATATGGTCACCTGTCAGGTTGCCAAAAGCCTTTTCAATGTGCCCAAAACCATTGCCCGCGTGCGCGATGGCCATTATCTGCAACCGCGCTGGAAACAGTTATTCGCCGATGAAAGCATCCCGGTTGATGTGATTATTTCACCAGAAACTGCCGTCGGCACCTCGGTGATGAGCCGTTTGGCCTTGCCGGGTGCGTTTGATAGCGCCACCTTCTGCGATGATACGGTGCAAATGATTGGTATCGCCATTGCCGAAGATTGTCCGGTGATTGATACGCCGCTCAACCAATTAACTGGCTTGTTCCCCGATTTGCAGGCGATTGTCGTCGGTGTTCGTCGGGCTGGGCAGATTTATGTGCCGGATTTTGACGATACCTTGCAGGCTGGTGATGATGCCTTTGTCGTCACCGCCACCGCTGACACAGAGCGGACGCTGAAGATTTTTGGACATGAGGAGGAGGAGGCACGGCGGATCCTGATTATCGGGGCCGGTAATATCGGCTATCAAGTGGCCCGTGAGCTGGACAGCCGCGCTGGTTATTCGGTCAGCTTGATTGAAGAGAACGAGGAACGTGCCCGCGAAGTGGCCGAGCGTTTGAGCAAATCGATTGTGCTGCACGGTAGCGGCCTGACGCCGGAGATTTTG
>JAHEIG010000025.1 GCA_024639515.1 Rhodobiaceae bacterium
CTATTCGGCCCAGACCATGGTGGTGGTGCCGCATATGTCGCTGGGCGCAGAACTAAGCGATGATTACCATGAGCGCAATAAGATTTTCGGGGCCCGCCATGCCGGTTGGATTATCGGCTATATCAGCGCCCTGCTGACCATGTATTACCTGATACGGGCAGAGCAAGTTGGCGCGACAGCGGTGCGCGACTTCTCGGCCACACAAGCAGTGTTTGCTGGTGTGTTTACCTCAGTGTTGATTTTAGTCTGCGTGTTGGGCCTGCGCGAACGGCCTAATTTCGCTGGGCGCGGGGCTGAAAAGCCATGGCGCGCGGCGGCCGATATATGGAAAAACTCGCATGCGCGGCTGTTGCTGATTGTGATTTTTATCGAGAATTTAGGCGGCGCGGTAATCACCATTCTGACGCTGTATAACGCGCAATATGTCATTAAGGCACCGACCATGGCGCCGGTGTTTATTTTTGCCTATATGCTGTGGTCGCTGATTTTGGTGCCGTTATGGATGCCATTGGCGCGGCGTGTCGGCAAAAAGAGCTTGTGGATTGCCTCGCTGCTGGTCACCGCTGTGTCGTTTGGCTGTATGTTCTTTGTCGGCGAGGGTGATGAAATCATGCTGATTGTGTTGGCCAGTATTGCCGGTGCAGCTGGCGGCTGTGGTGGTACGGTGAACCCGTCGATCAAATCCGACGTGATTGATTATGACGAATATCTGACTGGTGAGCGCAAAGAAGGTGCCTATTTCGCGGCTTGGTATTTCGTTTCTAAATCGGCCTATGGCGTGATGTTGATGGCCACCGGCTTTGCCCTGTCAGCGGCTGGTTTTGTGCCCAATGTTGAGCAAAATGATGAAACGATTTTCATGATGCGCTTCCTCTATGGCGGCGTACCCTTCATTGTTTATCTGATTGGGGCTTATTTGTTGCTGCGCTTCTCGTTCAACGAAATGGAGCACAAGCAAGTGGTTGCTGAAATGGAAGCGCGCGGGCGCTAAACTTAGCCATCATCGTGGCTTTAAAAAAATGCGGATTGCTTTTGTGCCGCCTTATCGTCTAACCTTGTGTTCAACATGGAGGGAGAGAGCTATGCGTTTTTTCAAGCAAATGACTGTGCTTGCAGCAACTATGTGCGCGTCAATGTGTGTGACCATCGGGGTCGCGGTTGCCGATTCACAGGCGGGAGGTGCCGAGTTGCTCGGCACCGAGCTGACACCGTTGGGCTCAGACCCGGCCGCTTCAGCCGATGGCATCATTCCAGCATGGACTGGTGGCCTGACCCGGCCTCCGGCCGGTTATGTCAAGGGAAACGATCATATCGACCCTTATGCCAATGATCAGCGCCTATTCACCATCACCGCCAAAAATGCTGACCAATATAAAGACAAGCTGAGCCAAGGGCAGTTGGCTTTGCTGGCTCGCTCGCCAGAGACCTTCCGCATGGATGTCTACCCTACGCGCCGCTCTTGTGCGTTGCCGCAGCATGTCTATGACGCGACCAAGCAGAATGCCAGAACATCGCGTTTGGTCAATGATGGCAATGGCATTGAAGGGGCGCGCATTGGCGTGCCTTTCCCTGTGCCTAAAACCGCTGTTGAGATTTACTGGAACCATAATTTCCATTGGCAAGGCCACGGCTATCACGCCAAAACCTCAGGTGCCAATGTCTATGCCGATGGCACTATCATCTCAATTGTCCGCGAAGATTGGCGCTATAATTACTATGCTGACCCGCAATTTGTCGGGCAGGATTTGGACAACCGGCAGTTCGTCTGGATGGGTATTTGGTCGGCGCCGGTGCGATTTAATGGTTCGGGATTTTCGATGACCAACACGATTGATCAAGTCGAGCGCCCTCGCGAGGGCTTTATGTTCCGGCCTGACTTGCGCAAAATCATCCGCGCGACACCGGCCGTCGCCACCTATGACGGGCCTTTGAGCACCTCTGAGGGTCTGCGGCAAAATGATAATATGTTCATGTTTGGTGGCGCCCCTGATCGCTATGACTGGCGGATTGTCGGCAAGCGCGAAATCTATGTGCCATATAACGCCTATAAAGCTACCATGACGACAGTGGCCGACGAAGATTTGATGACGCCGATTCACCTTAATCCGGATTATCTGCGCTATGAGCTACATCGTGTGTGGGAAATCGAGGCCAAATTGAAAGATGGCTACCGCTCAACCTATGGACGTCGGATTTTTTATGCCGACGAAGATAGCTGGATTTTCTTGCTCGGCGATTTGTACGATAATGATGACGAATTGGTGCGGGTTCAGCACGGTTTTATCAAAAACTATTACGAAGCCCCGGCCTGTGTGCTCGAGTTCGACGTGATGTATGATTTGGCTCTGGGACGCTACAATGTCGACCATCTGAAGAATAAATTTGGCCCGGCCCAACTCGATTACGAAACCGATCCGGGCGATTTTGGGTCCAGCGCGTTAAAGCGAAAAGTGGGGCGTTAATGTCGGAAACACCGGCGGTGTCTTTGCCGCTAGATATTTCCACTGTCAAAGGTTTTCTCGACGCGGCGGAAGGAGCAGCGCTATATCATGCGGCGCGTCAGACGGCGGCTTTGGGACTGTCTGTCGAAATCGGCAGTTATTGCGGAAAATCAACCGTTTACCTCGGTGCGGCCTGCCAATCTGTCGGTGGCAAGCTGGTCGCCATCGACCATCATCGCGGCTCAGAAGAAAACCAACCCGGCGAAGAATATTTCGACCCCGATTTGGATGACGGGGCGGGCGGCATGTCGTCTTTGGCCTTGTTTCGCGACACCCTGCGCCGGGCCGGATTAGAAGACACAGTGGTGCCAATTTTGGCTGGCTCTGAAATGGCAGCAAAGGTGATTAGCGGGCAACCGGCTTTTGTGTTTATCGATGGCGGCCATTCACTGCCGGCGGCGATGGCCGATTATCGCAATTGGGGCAGCCGCGTCATGTCGGGCGGTATTTTGGCCATTCATGATGTCTTCCCCAATGTTGCCGATGGCGGACGCCCGCCGCATGATATTTACAAGCTGGCGCTGCATTCGGGCCTGTTTGAAGAAATCGACGTGGTGAAATCTCTGCGCCTGTTGCGCAAACTCTAGGGCAAAGAGCGCGTCTAATCGCGGGCGGTTAAAACCGCATGGGCCGGGGTGATGCGGTGGACGCTATCAAACGCCAAGATCACCGCGCCTGCTGTCCAAGCCGGACGCTCGACCGGCCAAAACACTTTCTGCTCAATCTGCATGCCCATCCAATAGGCGCCGTTTTCGTCGCGGAACTGGTCTAGCCAGCCGAGTATTTGCGCCGCCTTTTGCTGCGCGCCTTGGGCGATAAGGGCCATCACCAGCTCGGCGGTTTCCGCCACCGTGACCCATGGTTCATCGGCGACACAGCGGCAGCCAAACCCGTCAATGACGAATTTGTCCCAGTTTTTAACCAGTCGCGCTTGGCCTTGTTGGCGGCTTAAGGCGCCGCTCAAAACCGGATAATACCAATCCATCGAGAAGCGGTCTTTGGCTTCCCATGTCCGGTCATAGCGTTCCGGCTTATCGGCCAAGGCTTGGCCCAGCTTGGTCTTGGCGTTGTGCCAGTCGGGCACCTGATGGCCCAATGCCTCGGCCAATTTGATGGCGCAGCTGAGGCTTTTGTGAATCGAGCTATTGCCGGTCACCAACGCGTCTTCTTCTGGCGTGCCAGCGTCGCGGGCGGTCCAGCGTATATCGCCTTCGGGATATTGCAGGGCGATAACGAAGTTGATCGCCGCCTTGACCATCGGCCAATTGGCATGGGCGTAGTCGAGGTCATCAAACATGCACAAATGGTGCCAAATGGCGGTGGCGCAATAGGCGATGAAATTAGTGTCGCGTACATGATTGCCAGTATCCATGCCTTTGGTGGTGAATTGGTGCAGTTCCTCATCAATCGGCACGGCAGAGCCTAATTGCCCCCACCATGAGCCGTCTTCTAATTGGCTGTCGCGCAAATAGGCGATGGCGCGCTCGCCAGCACTGCGCAGGCCCAGCGTGTTCAGACCCATGGCGGCTTCGAGGTGGTTCCACGGGTCGATGACCCCGTCTTTGAACCATGGGATAGCCCCATCGGCGTTTTGCAGCGCCAGAATCGTTTGCGCCGCGCCGTCAAAATAGCCGTCAAAGCCGGCATTTATGGTGTTCGACAAAGGCGCGTTCATGCTGTCTCATCCGGCTTGGTGAAATACATCACGACGCTTTTACCCATCAGCGGGTCAGCGATTTTCGATAGCAAGCGCAAGCCCAGCGGGTTTTTGAGGATTTCGATTTCGAGTATTTTCTTATAGGCGCGGACCAAAATATTGCGGTCATTATTCACCCCAATGGCGCAGCGCAGCCACCAATAGGGGCTGTGCAGGCCGTGCATCAGGTGGCGGCGTTCAAAGGTGAAGCCAAGCGCCTCCAAATCGGCACGCAAATGCTGGGCTTTGAAAATCCGCACATGGCCGCCCGGCGTGTTGTGATAATCCTCTGACAGCAGCCAGCAAATCTGTTCTGGCCAACGATGCGGCACGGAAATGCCAATCCGCCCGCCGGGTTTGGTGACCCGCCAAATCTCGTTCAACGCGGCTTGGTAATCGGGGATATGCTCGAGCACTTCCGAGCACACCAGACGGTCGAAATGATCGTCGGCAAATGGCAATTGCAGCGCGTCGCCGACCATTAAATCATAGCGGCGTGGGGCGCCGATTTGCGGGGCCAGATCAGGGTTGGCCTGAAACCCGTCGCGGGTGATGCAGACATCGTCAAAACCAAGATCCAGCCCGACCGTGTGGCAGCGGCTATGGAAATAGGCGGCATGGGTGTGGCGGCCATGGCCACAGCCAAGGTCGAGAAAACGGTGACCATCTTGAAGGGCTAGAAAATCGAGGTTGATGGTCTGCATATCAGCGGGTCTAAAGTTTCGCGGTTTGGTGGAATCTGGCGATTGTGTCGCGATACATATCGACCACTTCATTGGCGCAACGCGACCATTTGAATTTATCGAGAATGTGCTGACGCGCCGTCACCGACATTTTCTGGCGACGCTCAGGGTCGTTTAGCAAAGCGTCAATCGCCTCGGCCAAGGCCGGCGGATTAGAATGTGGCACAATCACACCAGCATCACCAACAACTTCCGGCAATGAACCGCCATTGGTGGCTACTAATGGCACCCCGCAAGACAAGGCCTCGCCAGCCGGAAAACCAAATCCTTCATAGACGGATGGCGACACTGCAATGGTCGCTTCGGCATAGAGGTCGCGCAATTCTTCGCCGCTCAGGCCGGATATGAATTTAACCCGGTCGCGGATGCCCAATTTGTCGAGCTCCTGCATGGTCTGGCCTTCGCGCAGACGCCCAACCACCAGTAATTCAAGGTCGGGGTGGGTTTTCAACAGCATGTGATAGGCGCGGATCAGATAAATCAGCCCCTTCAGCGGCACATCGGCACTGGCTGTAACCATCAAGCGATTGCTGAGGCGGGTGATATGCGGCTGCGGTTGGAAAAGCTCATGGTCAATGCCGTGATGGATGCGGGTCATCCGCTGTTTCGGCACTTTGAAGTCGCGTTCGACATCGCGCAGCGTGCTATCGGACACCACAATCAGCGGATCAAGCTGGCGGGCGACGTCGATTTGCATATTCAAAAACGAATACCAACGCCATTTGAGGAATTTTATCCAAGGCCATTTGGCGTGGGCGATATCAATCCGCTTATCCATGGTGATCGGGTGGTGGATGGTGCCGACCACCGGCAGGCCCATATCGCGCACTTCCAACATGCCGTAACACAGCGTCTGGTTGTCGTGCATAATATCATATTGGTCGATTTTATCGCGCATATACGCGGCCATGCGGACGCCAAATGTATAGGGTTCGGGAAAGCCGCCCCAATTATGGCTCCACCATTCAAAGCGATCGGTTTTATTGCTCAAAATCTCGCGATTGAGGCAGGCAATCGGGTTGGGGCGGGCATACATATCCAGCGACGGCAGTTTAATCAGCCCGACGCGCGGGTCGAGATCGGGATAGGGTGGGCCGGAAATCACATCTACATGATGGCCTAAATTGACCAGGGCTTTTGAAATAAGCCGCATGTAAATGCCTTGGCCGCCCGTGTGCGGGTCAGAACGATAGCTTGGCAGCAAAATACGCAAAGGCTCGCCGCCTCTAATAGCTTCGATACGGTCCGCAGGCGATATCCCCTTGGGGGTTTCGAGTTTGTTCATCATGAACCTGCAGGTAAGGGTTACAATTTGCACGGACTATAGGCGAGCCATGGCTTTATCTCAAGTGCTGAGATAGACCAATATAGGCTGGTGGCACCTAAGCGAAGCGTCGGCTCAGCCAGTCAAGCATCAGGGCAGATAATTCGGCTGGTTTTTCATTTTGCGTCCAGTGCCCGCAATCGGCGATGATGTGTTTTTCCAAATCCGGGACATATTTTTCCATGCTATCGGCCATGGAAGGCGGCAGGGCGCGGTCATTCTCGGCGCAAATCATCAGGCCGGGCACCGATACGTTTTGCCGGTCGTCGGCGCTGAGCTGCCAGTTGCGCGAGAAATTGCGATACCAGTTAATCGACCCGCGAAAGCCAGCCTGCTCAAAGCTGTTTTGATAATAAGCAAAATCATTATCCGTCATCAGCAACCGGCCGGGCCATTCGGCCTCAGGTATTTTCAGCGCCTTAAGAAATTCAAGTTTTTCCCATTCGGGGCTTAAGGGTTTGCCGTCTTTTGATTCTGAAATGCCGCCATCGACGCGATACATCCCGCGCAAAGCGAGGCCGACATCGCTGTCTAGCACCGCTTCCGCTTCGCCATAGCCTTGAAAAGCGCAAATATAGAAATCCTCGCCCAATACCGCGCGGAACATCTCAATCGGATCCATCGATAGGCGCGGCATAAACGGGGTGTTGACGCCAATCAATCCGGCCAGTCGGTCGGGGTGATAGAACGGCAATTGCCAAATGATAATGCCGCCAAAGTCATGTCCGGCAAAAATGGCTTTGTCGATATCATAAGCGTCGAGCAAATGCGCCATGTCGCCACATAAATGCGGCATGTCGTAAAGCGCGACACCGGTTTTGTCGCCAGCATCGTTGAGCGCATTGCCGGTCAGGCCATAGCCACGTTGCTCGGGCACCAAAACATGATAACCAGCCTCGACCAGCGGTGGCACAATATGGCGCCAGCTATAGGCCAGTTCGGGAAACCCATGACATAACACCAGGCTCGGGCGACTGGCGGATTTTTCGCCTGCCTCAAACACCGCCATGCGCAGCTCGGGCAAATCGACATAAGTTGGCTGATGCCAATCAATTGAATTGCTCATTATGAGCTCCTTTGTTGCGACGCCCGGCTAGCCCCAAAGCGCGGCGCTGGGCGGGTGCATGCTGGAACCGGAATAGACATGCCCATCTGTGCGATCTTTGGCAAGCCACAATGGGCCATCCAAATCAATCATCTCGGCATTTTGCCCGATATGAAACGCCGGTGCCATGGAAAGCGAGGTGGCGACCATACAGCCGACCATGATTTTCAAATCCATCTGCCGGGCGCGGGCCACCATATTGAGGGCTTCGCTTAGCCCGCCGGTTTTATCGAGCTTGATGTTAATCCATTGATAGGCCGGCGATAGGGCGTCGAGGCTGTCTGTGTCATGCACCGACTCATCGGCGCATAGCGGCAATTGGCAGCCTTCCAGCGCCGCGTCATGGGCGGCGGGCACGGGTTGCTCGAAAAACTGCACGCCATAACGGCCCAATTGCTGTTCATAGCGGGCAATGTCGTCGACCGACCAGCCTTCATTGGCATCGACAATAAGGTGTGCGTCGGGGCGGGCATTGCAAATCTCGCTGAGCCGGGCAATGTCGGCCAGCATCCCATCGGCGCCGCCGAGTTTTATTTTCAACAAAGGAAACGCCCGGCCTTGTGCCGCTTGTGCCGCCATTTTATCGGCGCTGTCGAGGGTGATGGTAAAGGCGGTTTGCAAAACCCGTGGCGGTGCCATGTCGAGCAGTTGCCAGATGGCCCGGCCTTGTTGTTTGGCCTGCAAATCCCATAGCGCGCAATCGACCGCACAGCGCGCCGCCCCGGGCAATAGCGCCTCACTGAGCTGGGTTTGCGTCATGCCCTTTTCGAGCATCGGAATCAGGCTCTCAATCGACGCGGTAACGCTTTCCACGGTCTCGCCATAGCGCCCATAAGGAACCGCCTCACCGCGCCCGACATGGCCGTTTTCACGGATCTCAACGCAAATCGTTTCGGCCATTTGTTTGCTGCCACGCGAAATGGAAAATTGCTGGCGCAAGGGCCACGCATCTGCGGTGATTGAAACTGTTCTATGCTCTGTCATGATAATCTCTGAGTGACACTATAACACGCCGAACTGGTCTTGCCCTCAAGCAGAAAATGCGTATATTCGTCTCAAGTATTCAGGAGAGAGCCTAATGACAAAAATTACTTTCGTAGAGCACAATGGTACCGAACATGCGCTTGATGCCGAAAATGGCATGACGCTCATGGAAGCCGCCGTTAAAAATTCAGTACCCGGCATTGATGCCGATTGCGGGGGCGCGTGTGCGTGTGCCACATGTCACATTTATTTACGTGACGGCTGGGCCGAAAAAACAGGCTCGCGTGAAGAGATGGAAGAAGACATGCTCGACTTCGCTTTTGACGTTCGCGACAACAGCCGCTTGTCATGCCAAATCAAAGTTTCAGATGAGATTGATGGCATCGTCGTTGACGTGCCGGAAAAGCAATTCTAACGCTTATCAAAAACGCGATATTCGTGGGCGATTGAGCTTTCTATAAGCTGGCGCCAGACGGGCTCTGCAATTTCGGTTGCGAGCCCTTCTTTTTTGGCCGCTTGCAGCACCAAGCTTACGACTTCCTCAATCCGCGCATCGTCGCGCACCTGGGTGCGTTGCGGTTTCACCGTGCCAGCCGATTCAATCAGCTTTTGGCGTTGCGCCAGTAGTTTCACCATTTCGACGTCAAGCGCATCAATTTTTTGCCGAATAGAGGTCATTTCGGGACAGGGGACGGGGGCACGTTGGCTCATCTGTAAACTCTCATCTCTATGGTGCGTCTATGGCGCGATTGAATGATTTTTTGCCTCTCGCTCAAAAACGTCTAAATGGGACATAGCCGAAACCCGCAGCAATATCCAGTGCGTCAAAAAAACGCTTGTCTGGTATGACTGAAAAGGCTAATAAACACTCAATATTCGTTAAATTATTTATTAAACAAATAATTCATGTAAAAAAGTCATATTAAAGCTATGTGAGAAGGATATCTTCATGTCGGACGCTACGATTAAAACTGATGTTGTCATTATTGGTGCCGGGCCGGTTGGTCTGTTTGCTGTGTTTGAGCTAGGCCTGCTCGACATGAAAGCGCATCTGATTGATATTCTCGACAAGCCGGGCGGCCAGTGCGCTGAGCTTTACCCTGAGAAGCCGATCTACGACATTCCCGGCATGCCTGAGGTTTCCGGCCAAGAGCTGACGGATCAGTTGATGGCGCAAGCCGCACCTTTCGGCCCTGAGTTCCATTATAACCGTATGGTCACCGGCCTCGAAAAGCTCGGCGAAAATGAGTGGCGCGTGACAACTGATGAAAATGAGATTTTCGAATGTAAAGTTGTCGTCATCGCCGCTGGCGGTGGTAGCTTCCAACCGAAGAAGCCACCTGTTCCCGGGATTGAAGAATTTGAACAAAGCGACAGCAGCAACGGCGCCGGTGTGCATTACGCAGTGCGGAAAATGGATGCGTTCCGCGACAAAGATATTCTCATTTCAGGCGGTGGCGATAGCGCCCTCGACTGGGTGCTGAATCTGCAGCCGATTGCCAAATCAATGACTTTGGTTCACCGCCGCGACGATTTCCGCGCCGCCCCAGATAGTGTCAACAAAATGCGCGCCTTGGTAGAAGAAGGTAAAGTCAATCTGCATATCGGCCAGATTACCGAGCTGACCGGCGAAAGCGACACGCTTAACGGCGCCACGCTGAAAAATAAAGAAGGCGAGCTGCAACACATTGAATGCACCAGTTTCTTGCCATTCTTCGGTCTGACCATGAAACTTGGCCCGGTTGCTGAGTGGGGGCTCAATCTGGAAGAAAACCTGATTACTGTCGACACTGAGAAATTCTCAACAGATCAGGACGGGATTTACGCGATTGGCGATATCAACACCTATCCGGGTAAATTGAAGCTGATTTTGAGCGGCTTCCACGAAGCGGCTTTGATGGCCCATGATGCCTTCAAGCGCGTGCATCCGGATCAGAAGCTGACATTCCAGTACACCACATCAAGCACTAATCTGCAGAAGAAGCTCGGGGTTAAATAAGCCCCAGCTTAGTCTTTCCATTTCGCGTGTTTCAGGCCTTGGCGCAAATAGTCATAGCCGGTGATGAGGGTCAATAAGGCGGCAATCCACAACAGCACCAAGCCAATATCATGGGCTGGTGCGAGGATGGCCTGGCCCGCCTCATCTGACAGCAAAAAGCCAATGGCAATCATTTGAATGGTAGTTTTGTATTTGGCCAGTGTCGACACGGGAAGCGATACCCGCAATTCGATGAGATATTCACGCAGGCCCGAGACCAGCACTTCACGGCACATAATAATTACTGCCGCCACCAGATGAATATCGGTAACCAGATGGGCATGGGCCAGCAAAATCAGGCTTGTGGCGATGGTTAATTTATCGGCGATGGGGTCGAGCATGCGGCCAAAGCCGGATTGCACATCATAACGCCGCGCCACCCAGCCATCAAAAAAGTCGGTGATACAGGCGGCCGCGAAAATCACCATACACAGCCAATCGCCGAGATGGCCGTCAACTTGGAAGGCCAGATACAGGGCCGGTATCATGGCGATACGGAACATGGTTAGAATATTTGGTAGATTGTGCACCTTGACCCCCGCTAGCGATATGATCAGTTGGCGTCACTCATCATAATCGTTGAAATGATTATAAATTTTCAGCGCGATTGTATCACTGATTCCTTCAACCTTTTGTAAATCCGCCAGCGAGGCCCGTTCAACAGCCCGAGCTGAACCAAAATGGTGCAGCAGGGCGCGTTTGCGATGGGCGCCAATGCCGGTGATTTGATCGAGCACGCTTTTGCGAATATCGCGTTTGCGTTTGGCGCGGTGGCTGCCAATGGCGAAACGGTGCGCTTCATCGCGCAAGCGTTGCAGGTAATACAGCACCGGCGAATTGCCCGGCAGCATAAAGTCGTCGCGCTGGCGCATGAAAAAGCGCTCGCGTCCGGCGTCGCGATCTGGGCCTTTGGCGACGCCGACCAGCGGAATATCTTGCAAGCCCAATTCATCCATCACTTCGCCAGCCACATTTAATTGCCCGCGCCCGCCATCGACCAGCACCAGATCTGGCCAGTTTTCCGGCCTATTGGCTTCTTCGCGGGCCAACCGACCATAGCGGCGGGTGAACACTTCGCGCATCATCGCATAGTCATCGCCGGGGCTGGCTTTGCTGCGAATATCGAATTTGCGATATTGGTTTTTGATAAATCCATCAGGCCCAGCGACAATCATCCCGCCGATTTGATTGGTGCCTTGAAGGTGGCTGTTGTCAAAAACCTCAATGCGTTGCGGCGGCGCATCGAGGCCAAAGCTCTCGGCCACACCTTTCAGCAAGCGCCGCTGATTGGCGCTTTCAGCGACATTGCGGGCCAGCGCTTCGCGTGCGTTCTGCATGGCGTGCTCGACCAAAGCGACTTTCGGCCCACGCTTGGGGTTGGTGAATTTGATGCTCTTGCCCATGCGCATGCTCATTGCTTCGGCCAACAATGTGCTACCGGGCAGTTTGTGGCTCACCAAAATGGTTTTAGGCACCGGGCGGTTGTCGTAAAACTGGCCGATAAATGCCTCCAGCACTTCCAGTTCGCTCTGGTCTTTGTCATGGCGCGGAAAATAGGCGCGGTTACCGAGGTTTTGACCAGCCCGAAAAAAGAACACTTGCACGCAAGACTGGCCGCCCTCATGGGCGATGGCAATGACATCGGCTTCGCCAACATTTGGTTGGTTGATGCCGCTTTCTTGCTGCACATAGGTGAGGGCACGAATCCGGTCACGCGCCACCGCCGCCGCTTCAAAGTCTTGCGCGTCGCTGGCGGTTTGCATTTTTTGCAACAGCATTTGCTGCACGGCGCGGTTATCGCCATTGAGAAACTGGCGAGCTTCATCGACCAGATCATCATAGGCCTCGGTCGAAATCTCACCAGTGCACGGTGCCGAGCACCGTTTGATTTGATACAGCAGGCACGGCCGGGTGCGGCTTTCATAGACCGTGTCGGTGCATGAGCGCAGCAAAAACACACGTTGCAATGTGTTGAGTGTGCGGTTGACGGCACCGGCCGAGGCGAAGGGGCCGAAATAATCGCCTTTGCGTTTACGCGAACCGCGATGTTTGAATAATTGCGGCACCCGATGATCATCACCCAGCAGGATATAAGGAAAACTTTTATCGTCGCGCAGCAACACATTATAGCGTGGCTTCAGCCGCTTAATCAGATTGGACTCGAGCAATAGCGCGTCGGTTTCGGTTTCGGTGCGGATAAATTCCATCGACCGTGTGGCGTCGATCATCCGCAAGATACGATTGCTGTGGCCGGTCGGGCGGGTATAGGAGCGGACACGGTTTTTTAGGTTTTTGGCTTTTCCGACATACAGCGCGTCACCAGTGTCATTGAGCATGCGATAGACCCCGGGCGCCGACGGCAGGGTGGCGACCTTCTCTTTAATCAGCGCCATACCAGTCAGCGGCGCGTCACAGGTCTGCTCTGTCACGTCATCGTGTTCGGAGGCATTTTCTGCTGATTTATTGTGCTCGGATATGGTGTCGCTCCTGCGAATATAAGATCAAACTAAATATAAACTAAATTTCGTCGATTGCCGCATCTGGCGTGCAAAAACCGTCAAAAAAACTACCCACGAGTTTTGTGGATAAGTCTGTGTGTAGAAAAACGATTTCCGCGCCAAGGTATTGATTCTTAACACATCACGACCCTTTGCCCAAAAAATAGGCAAAAACATTAAGTATATGATTTTATTCATAAAAACAAAATCAAGTCATAAGAAAAAATATTTTTTTGGGTGTATTTTGTGACTTTACACAGCCGATGTTTTTTTGCAGACGCATGTGAAAAACTCGGTTTTCGGAAAAACGCTACATAATCAGTGATTTAGCCGCTGAAAGGCGCAGAAAACAGCAGTTTTTCAGACAAATGCCGCGCTAATTTGATGCAAGCTTAAGTTGAAATGCGCAAACGCTCGATTTCAATGCCAACTGACTCGGCTTCATGGATGGCGTCAGGCTTTTCGACCCGCACACAAAGCCGCTGAATCGGGAAGCGCGACAGCAAATCATCGGCAATGGTTTCGGCCAAAGTTTCAACCAAATCGACATGACCTAGCGCAATCAGCGCCTTAATGCGATTGCAAATCGCTTCATAGCAAACCACTTGCTCAAGGGTTTCGGGGGTGGCGCCTACTGCTTCGGGCACCGCCGCGCTGACGCTGATATGGATCGGCTGCGGGTTGAGGCGTTCATGCGGGTGAATGCCGATTTGCGCCATCAGCGTCAGTTGTTTCACGAACACATGGCGCAAGCCGCGCGCGGCACTGGCGAAAGAACGATGATCTTCGGTGTTTTGTTGATTCATGATGCTTTCTATTCCTTCACATCGACAACATCAGGGGTTTGCCATGCCAGATGCTGGCCACCATCAAGGGCGATGGTTTGGCCGGTCATGGCGCGGGCGTTCACAATATAGCGC
>JAHEIG010000105.1 GCA_024639515.1 Rhodobiaceae bacterium
CGCCAAAGCGAATAGGCGCAGATACGGCGTGGCTCCGGCCAGCACATCCAGCGAGTGGCCTTGGTCGAGCACCCATTGTGTGGTGTCTTCCAAAACATTAATCGCCTCGGCCAGCTTGCCAGCAATATCGACCAACACAGGATGGTTTGACTGGCGGCAAATCTCGGCCGTTTCGTGCATGTCGCCAATATAATCTTTGACCACAGCGCCATTGCCGAGCGGCAATTTGCGGCCGACCAAATCCATCGCTTGAATACCATTAGTGCCTTCATAAATTGGCAAGATACGCGCATCGCGGGCGTGTTGGGCGGCGCCGGTTTCTTCGATAAAGCCCATGCCGCCATGAATTTGCACGCCGAGCGAGGCCACTTCATTGGCAATGTCGGTGCTGAAGGCTTTGGAGATCGGCGTCAGCAAATCATTGCGCGCGCGGGCCGCTTCATCTTGGCTGCTTTCGGCCAAATCGGCTGCGACGCCGTTTTCATAGCAAATCGCTCGCGCCGCATCGGTCAAAGCGCGCATCGTCATCAACATGCGCCGGACATCTGGATGGTGGACAATCGCCACCGCTTCATTGTCGTCTTTTGAGGCACCGGGCATGCGTCCCTGTTTGCGCTCCAGCGCATAGGCCAGCGCGTGTTGGGTGGCGCGTTCGGCCACGCCGACGCCCTGCAAGCCAACATGCAGGCGGGCATTATTCATCATGGTGAACATGCAGGCCATGCCACGATTTTCGGCACCGACCAACCAGCCTGTCGCGCCGCCTTCTTCGCCAAACGCCATGACGCAGGTCGGGCTGGCATGGATGCCGAGCTTTTCTTCAAGGCCGATACATTTGGCATCATTGCGGGCGCCCAAAGAGCCATCTTCATTGACCATAAATTTCGGCACCAGAAACAGCGAAATGCCCTTCGTGCCCTCAGGTGAGCCGGGGGTGCGGGCCAACACCAGGTGGATGATGTTTTCCGCCATGTCGTGATCGCCATAGGTAATGTAAATCTTGGTGCCGGTGATTTTATAAGTGCCATCATCTTGCGGTTCGGCTTTGGTGCGGATGTTGCCGACATCTGAGCCAGCGTGCGGCTCGGTCAAGTTCATCGTTGCTGACCATTCGCCCGACACCACTTTGTGCAGGTATGTTTCTTTTTGCGCGTCTGAGGCATGCGCCGCCAGCGCCTCCATGCCGCCATTTGACAGCATCGGGCACAGTTGGAAGCCGATATTAGAATTCATCATCTCGGTCACCGCATTGGACAGTGCCAGAGGCAGCCCCTGCCCGCCATAGGCTTGTGGTGCCGCCAGTGTTGGCCAGCCGCCGTCGACATATTGCTTGTAAGCCTGTTTGAAACTATCCGGCACGCTGACCCCATCAGGGCCGAGGGTTGCGCCGGTTTGGTCGCCTTCCCAGCTAATCGGCGCAATCACATTATCGGCTAATTTCGCCGCTTCATCGAGGATGGCATCAAGCAAATCATCGGACAGGTCTTCATAAGCGCCGTTATCAATCAGACGCTGAAACCCCGCCTCTTGCATCAAGGCAAACCGGATTTCATTAACAGGGGCTTTATAAGTCATGCAACTCTCCTCTAAACATAGCTCATAATAGCCCAAGCCATCTGGCGTTTCACATAAATAATGCTGCGTGTGCCGTTTCGTCTCAACCCGTCAGCCCCACCCATGGCTGGCCTTGGCTCTCGGTATTGATTTGCCCAACATTTCTGATAGGCTTTCAGCCACGTCGTCAACCACACGCGCAACCACATGGGAGAGATTAATGAGTACACATGCAAGCGTCGCCATTGAAGATGGCATTGCAACAATCACCTTGGATGACGGCAAGGCCAATGCTTTTGGTTTTGCCATGATGGAGTCGATTAATGCCTGCCTCGATGAAGCCGAAGAAAAAGCCGATGTGATTGTGCTGACCGGACGCCCGGGTATTACCTGTGCTGGTTTTGATTTGAAAGTGATGCGCGAGACGCCGAAAGAGGCCAGTAAAATGGTCAAGCTCGGTGGTGAATTGCTGCTGCGCCTGTTTGCGACGCCGAAACCGCTGATCATCGCCGCCTCTGGCCACGGTATCGCGGCCGGTGGCTTGCTGATGCTGACCAGCGACTATCGCATCGGCCTGCAAGGTGACGCGCGTTTCGGGCTGAATGAAAGCGCCATTGGCATGGTGCTGCCGCCTTTCGGCATTGAGCTGGCCCGCTTCAAGCTGGATAACCGCAAACTCGACGCCTCAGCCGTTAATGCCGAGTTGTTCTTGCCAGACGCCGCCATTGATGTCGGCTTTCTTGATGAAGTCTGCACCGAAGCCGACTTCGCCGCCCGTGTCAGTGAAAAGGCCAAACAACTGCAAGAACTCGATAGCCGCGCCTTTGCCGGTAATAAAAAACTTATCCGCGGCGCGACAATCGAGAAAATCGCCGCTGGTTTGCAATCAGGCGACGGCATGCAAGTCGTCTAAAGCCCGAGCCAAGCTGCTCTGGCCGCGCATTGCTCGCGATGGATATCATCTAATCCGATGACAGCTCGTCACTGACTAATGTTTGCTGCAATTTGTCGACATTAGCGCCGTGGCCGTGGCGGGTGATGTTATAGCGGCTGACCATCAGCAAGGCACAGCAATAGAAGAACACCTGCACCGGCACCGCCATTAGCACGACATTAATAATCGCCTGCGGGTCGGCCTCGTCGGGGCCGACACCGGGCGGCAATTGTGCCATCGTC
>JAHEIG010000037.1 GCA_024639515.1 Rhodobiaceae bacterium
CAGATGCGCCGAAGCCTTGTGGGGCTGTCGCGGCGCTGGTGGCTGACCTTTTTCGCCGTGTCCCTGGTGTTGCATTTTGTCGCCGTGGCGGTTGTTCTCTTGCTGCTGTTTGGCGGCGAGCGCGGCGGCGGCAAAGAACAAGATAGCGTCGTCGTCTCAGCCGCCGATGACGGGCCGCTGGAAATTGACCTGCAACTCGAGCGACCTGTGGCGCTAGAGCCTATGCTCGAGGCACAGGCCGAATTGGATATGTCGGAGCTGTTGGAAGTGCCGCTCGATACAGAGTTTGACGATATGGCGATGGATAATGCGACGATGGCGGCGATTGCCCCGTCTATGCCGGCACCCTCGCAAATCGTCACCCAGCGCGCCTTACCAGGCGGCGGATTGATTTCTGGCGTACCACAAACCTTCGCCGATTATATCGAACATTTACAACGAACCGGCATTGACGTCGTCTTCGCCATTGACGCTACTGGCTCCATGGTGTGGGTGCACACCAAAGTGCATCAGCGCATGCAACAACTGGCCAGCTATGTGCGCAATCTGGTGCCGCTGGCGCGGTTCGGGATTATCGCCTATCGCGATTATAGCGACCCTGAATTTGTCACCCGCGTGTCGCAACCGAGTTTTGATATTGAGAAATCGCGCACGTTTATTGCTGGTATTGATGCAGTTGGGGGGGGCGATATGCCCGAAGCCGTAGTCTCTGCCTTAAGGGTGGCCGAAGGCGAAATCGCTTGGCGACCCGGCGCCCAACGCGTGGTGGTTATTATCGGAGATGCGCCGCCGCATGGGCGTGAAGTCGATGAGGGCGAGGCAATTGTCGAGCGTATAAACTCGCGCGGCGCTCGAGTGTCTTTGTTGGATAGTCGCGTTGAGGCAAATCGGGAGCTGCTTGGGCGCAATGCCCCGACCGAATATCGCTCCGATTTGATCCGGCAGGGCGTCTTGCCAGCCTTCCGGCGCATGGCCAAATTAGGCGGCGGCACGGCGGCGACGCTGTCGGCTGAACGTCAGTTGATGAAAACCTTGGCACTGTTGATTTTCGACGACCGGTTCCATGACGAGCTGGCGCCGTTTTTGGAAAACTTAGAATAGGGTGGCGATGCGACAGATATATTTCAATCTCGTGGTTCTGCTGCTTAGCGGTTACTTTGTGGCATTATCGCCCGCTCCGGCGGCGGCCCAGCCCGCCTCATGCCCGGGCGCGCCGGAGGTTTTTAACCCGCCGGTCGCCGATTTATTGCAGCAATTAGCCGAGACCCCGGCACCGCTATTGGCGGCGATGGACGACTACTCTGTGGCCATGGAGGCATGTTACGACAGCCCATTGGGGCCGGTTGAAACAGCAGCTTTCGTGCAGCAATCGCGTGCGCTTGCCGATAAAATGATGGCCCTGCGCTCGCAAGCTGAAGCCGATGTACGCGGCAATGAGTTCGACTTTGAAGACCTGCTGTCGTCGGAAAAATGGAGCGATATTGAAGGCTTGCGCGTAGCCAGCGCCTATGCCGCCGCATGGGGGGGGTTATCCAGCGCCGTTCGTATTATCAGCGCCAATGAAAAACGCATGGCTCTGCGCGCGGCACGCGAGACGCTACAAAAGCTAACCTTTGAATTCAAACACCCGGTTGTGGTGCAACGCGCTATGTATGGTCTGGCGGTGGCGTACATTGAAGAGGGCAATGTGGTCTCGGCCCGTGATACTTTGAGCCGTTTAATCTCTTCGCTGAAGCGAAATGGAATGCCGGAATTTCTCGCCGCTGTGCAATCATTTTATGACGAGATCAGTGCTGCTGGATATCAACCGCCTCTGCCGCAGGAATTGCCCGCAAGTGCTGGCATCGACGCAGATAGCTCACTTACCTTCTCAACTACCGGCGTCTCCGGCGATAATGCAATTGAGGCGGCTTTGAGAGCGATTTCTGCGTCACGTTCGGCGGATGATATTGCAACGATTTTGCAACCAGCTTTTAACGCCGACCCCGACAGTTTGCGCCGCGCGCTTGACCTGATCGGCCGCGATAAATCGCTGCAACGGGCTTTGAGCTATCAGCCCGGCCCGGCATTGCGGCAGATGCGTAACGGGTTCGATACGCAAAAATATACTGTTGTGCGCGAGGCGTGGCGAGGTGTGAAGCCATATTATCCGTATATGCCGATAGGCCTGAAACGTCAGATTGATTATTGGATGGGCGTCAGCCTAATTAGCCTGAATGAGCTGGGGCGTGCTGTTGAGCATTTGCGCGCAGCCCGCCAAGGGATGAATGAGGGAGATGAAAGTCAGCGTCTCGACAAACTTTTGGTGTTGGCGCGTTTGTCAGCCGACACATCACCTGACGCCGAATTGGTGGCATTGGCGCAGGCCCATAAAACCATCCCCGAAGTAGTTCCCGGGCAATCGCATGGAATGGATTATGCTCTGGCGATGCGGGCGCGCATTGTGTTGTCGCGCGATGAGGCCAATCGTAAGAATTGGGAAGCCGCTAATGCTTTGCTTGCTAATTTTGGGTCGGAAACGCCAGCCTATCAATTGTTTCTCGGAACACGGGTAAGGTTGCTAGCTCGGGCTGTCGCTGAAAGTGCCGAACAAGGTCGCGACCCCGAAGCGCTGCGCAATGCCGCTCGAGGCGCCTTCGCGCTATATGGCATTTGGGTGTCTAGTTATTGCCCACCAGGTTGTTTGTCCGGAAATCGTCTCGCGGTGCACCGTGCAGCCATTGAATTGGCGCTAAAGGGCAATTTGGGAAGCGCGAAATTTGGCGAAGCATGGGGTACGTTTGAAGCCGAAGGCGGCGACACGCGGCCTTTAATACCGGCGGCGCTGGATTATCTGGTCGGGCAATATGATACCGATCGCTTGGTGTCGCTGCTCAATCCGGCTGATGAAGAGCGCGCCGCCTTGGTGCTCGGCCGGTGGAAACAGGTGCTGGCTCAATTCGATGAAAGTGGCCAATTGATTAGCCATTATGAATTTCTCGATTTGGGGCTGGATGAATTGCAAGGGCGTCCGCGCGCCGCTTTGTTGGAGGCTTTAATCACCCACGACCTTGGGCAAGACAATCCGGCCAAAGCCTTGGCCTTGGCCGATACTCTGGCGAAAGAGTTTCCGCGTCGCCCGAATGCGTGGTTCTTGCGCGCCGCGGCCTTGCAAGCATCCGGGCGAGCGCTTGAAGCGGCGCGGGCTTTGTCGAGCCTTGCTCGCCGCACGCCGCCAAATGATCCGGTCGGCATGGGCGCGCGCATCGGCCTGTCAGCCATTTTTATCGCGCTTGAAAAAGCCGACACAGCCTGCGCCATGTGGGCTAAAACCATGTCGCGGGTCAATGCCGCGCGTCATTGGAAGGCGGCGCTTGAGGCCTTCCCGCGTCTCGAACAATGGGACACGCAATCGCGAAAGCACTGCGCGTCGTTGTAAACCCGCCGTTTAAGCTTAGTGGCGGAAGTGGCGCATGCCAGTGAACAGCATGGCCAGACCGGCTTCGTCAGCGGCGGCAATCACCTCATCATCGCGGATCGAGCCGCCCGGTTGAATAACCGCCGTAGCACCGGCTTCGGCGGCACTCAGCAGACCATCGGCAAATGGGAAAAACGCATCGGAGGCAACCACTGAGCCTTGCGCCAGCGTCACCGCTGCGCCGCTAGCATCAGCCGCGTCTTGGGCTTTGCGGGCGGCAATGCGCGAGCTGTCGAGGCGGCTCATTTGTCCAGCCCCAATGCCGACTGTGGCGTCGTCTTTGGCGTAAATAATCGCGTTTGATTTCACATGTTTGGCTACCCGCCAGGCAAACATCAAATCGCGCATTTCATCAGTGCTTGGCTGGCGTTTGGTCACGCAAGTTAAATCTGGCTGGTCGATGTGACCATTGTCGCGGTTTTGCACCAAATAGCCACCGGCGACATTGCGAATGGTCATGCTTTGGGTGGTCGGATCCGGCAGCGCACCGGCCAGCAATAGCCGCAAATTCTTTTTGCCGGCAATAATCTCACGCGCCGCCGCATCAGCGTCAGGGGCGATAATCACTTCGGTGAAAATCTCGGTGATGGCCTTGGCGGTGTCGGCATCCAGCGTCTGGTTCATGGCGATAATACCGCCAAAGGCAGAAACCGGGTCACAGCGCAAGGCGCTGGCAAAGGCTTCCGGCAAGCTGGCGCCCATCGCCACGCCGCATGGGTTGGCGTGTTTGATAATCGCGCAAGCGGCGCTATCTGATGCAGAAAATTCCGATACCAGCTCATAAGCCGCGTCGGTGTCGTTGATATTATTATACGACAATTCTTTGCCCTGAATTTGCTCAGCCGTGGCAACCCCGGCGCGGTCTGGGCCGCCTGTGTAAAAGCCAGCTTGTTGGTGCGGGTTTTCGCCATAACGCAAAGATTGTTGCAGCGTGCCACCAAAGGCGCGATAGCGCGGCATGACGACATCAAATTCACCCGACATCCAGTTGGAAATCTCCGCGTCATAAGCGGCGGTGCGGGCATAGGCTTTTTGCGCTAGCTTTCGGCGCTGGGCCAAATCGGTGCCGCCCTTGGCCAGCGCGTCGAGGATTGGTTGATAGTCTTCATTGTCGACGACGACGGCGACATCATTATGGTTTTTGGCGGCGGCGCGGATCATTGCCGGGCCGCCAATATCGATATTCTCAATGCAGGTGTCGGCATCGGCGCCGCTTTTCAGCGTCGCTTCAAAGGGGTAGAGATTGACCACCAACAGGTCGATGGCATGAATGTCATGCGCCTGCATGGCAGCACGGTGTTCCTCATTGTCGCGAATGGCCAGCAAGCCGCCATGGACATTTGGGTGCAGGGTTTTCACCCGCCCATCCATCATTTCAGGAAACCCTGTCAGCTCAGAAACATCGCGGCAGGCGAGGCCTTCGCCTTGCAATAATTTTGCCGTGCCGCCAGTCGATACCAGCTCGACGCCATGCGCCGCCAAAGCGGTGGCAAATTCGACAATGCCTTGCTTGTCCGAGACCGACAAGAGAGCGCGGGTGATGGGTTTAATGTCCGACATGAGTTTTTCCTCTTTGATAATACATCATAATCAATTTTTAACCTCGACTGCGTCTACGACCTGAGCGTCCGGCATAACGTAAGCCCCACCGGATTAGCGGATTGTTTTGCTGAAACACACCGCTAATGGTGATCTGCTGGCACCGTTGGGGTATGCCGGTTTGGCCCATATAGACACTTTCTTCCACGGCCAATCCAGTGTTTTTTTCATCACTGCCACGAAATTGCCAGCCATGCCCGCCGCCGGTCACCAAAAGCACCGCTGAGCCGCCCGCTTGCAGGCTGGCATTGACGCTGGGGTGCAGGTGAAAGCGCAGGTGAAACGGCGACCCATAGCGCGGTGTTTGGTTTGGGTCGATCAGCAAATTATCCTCGCCGCGAATATCCTCGCCATCCGCATCCATGAAAATACGCCGGTTGTGATAGACCCCATGCGAGGCCAAAAACAGGCCATGGCTGGCTTCCAGCCAGACCCCGCCATTATCTTCGACGCGCCGACATTTTAATTGCCAGTCGCTATCGGCCAGTTGTGCGCCGAGCCGGTGGGCGCTGCGCTGGTGGCGCAAAAACGGATCTTCCTTCGCACTGTCAAAAGCCAGCGTTGAATGGGCGGCGATGCCCCGCGCGGCCAATTGCCAGTCGAGGCCGTGCACTTTATTGGGGCCGCAATTGACGATGATGCGGTGTTGGCTGTGGCTCATCTCGAAGGCCAGCGGCGCGGCGTGGGCGTTGACGCTGTCGACGCCACTTATATTGTCGCCGACATCGACGACGACACAAGTGCGCTGGGCTTTCAGCCGATGATAGCCGCTGCGTTGGGCATAGCTCATGCGCGAGGCCGAGTGGCCTTTGAGCAGCGGCGCCAATTCCTCAGGTGACATTTGCAGCCCGCCATTGAAGCAGGCCAGCCCGCCATCTTCGTGGCGCAACATGGCCAATATTCTTGGCATTCGTTTCACCAGGGCGGTGAAGTCGGCGGGCGGTGTGATGTTGCGGCTTTGCAGACCGCGATCAATTGCGGTGAAATCGGCCAGCAGCAGGGCCACAGTGTCTGGCGCGCGCCCGATATGGCCGCCATCCGGCAACATCTGGCGGCGCGTCTCGCGCATTAACTGCTCGACGCCGCTGCGGATCCACTCGCCGCGATTGGCCAGCATTAATCCGGCAACGGTGAGGCCGGCTGCGGCATGCAAACGCCCCAGCCCATCTTGGGTTTGCCGCGAGGTGAGGCTCAGCCAGCGCGCTTGATTGGCGATGCTGGTGTGAATCTCGGCAATATCGCGGGCGCTGCCAAACTCGCGCAAAAGCGGCAGGTAAGCGCTCCACGTCATCAGTCGGCGGGCAATCACCGGCGGGTGCATGGGGGTTTTTTGTTTGATAAAATCAGCTTTGGCCCAGCTCAATATGGCGTCAAAGGCGAGGCCGCCAGTTTGCGGATTGTCGCTGGCAATCAAATGCCGCATCCAGTCGAAACTGTGTAAGGCGTGGGCCCATTTTTTCGACGGCGCGGGGATGGCGAAAGGGTCGGTGCCGCTGTCGCGGACAATCGCCCCGGGCAGGCTGTAATCGCCGGTCAGCCATAAATCGCCGCGCGCTGCCAATCCGGGGCGCAGGTCAATCGGGTAGTGAAAAATAATCCGGTCGCCATGGCCCGCATCACCAGCCAATGCGCCATTTTCGGCACTGTCGCGATACCATAAATTGCGGCCTGCAAAACTGCGGTAAAAACGATTTTTTAAACTGTTTCGAATATTGCCGCCGGTCGCCGCCAGCACATTCATCATAAGGGCCAGCTTACGGGTCCAGCGCATTATTCTTCAGCGCAGGCTTTCAAAGCTGTGATGTTTTCTGCATAGGCTGTCGGCCCACCGGCAAAGGTTGCCGTGCCAGCCACCAAAACATTGGCACCAGCGGCAATTACATCGCCCGCCGTGTCGCGGTTAATGCCACCATCAACTTCGAGGTCAATTGAGCGGCCACTGGCATCAATGCGGGCGCGTATCTCACGAATTTTGTCGAGCTGGCTGGTAATGAAGGACTGCCCGCCAAAGCCGGGATTGACCGACATCACCAAAATCAAATCGACATCTTGCATGAGATAATCAAGCACACTGACAGGGGTGGCCGGATTTAACGCAACGCCTACTTTGCACCCCGCCGCTTTAATCGCCTGTGCGGTGCGGTGCGGATGCGGCCCAGCTTCCGGGTGGAAGCTAATAATATCAGCCCCAGCGGCTGCAAAGGCATCAATATAGGCATCGACGGGCGCAATCATCAGATGCACATCCAGCGGCTTGCTGGCATGCGGCTTGATCGCCTTGACCACATCTGGCCCGATGGTGATGTTGGGGACAAAGTGTCCATCCATGACGTCGACGTGAACATAGTCACATCCGGCGTCACAAATCGCCTTCACTTCTTCGCCCAATTTGGCGAAATCTGCGGACAAGATTGATGGTGCAATTTTTACTGAGCTCATGGGAGAGATGTATGCTTATTCGGCTGTTTTCGCAAGGCTGGCGGTTTGACCGATTACGGTTTCTTGTGGAAATAGGCGGCGAAGAATCCATCGCAGCCGCCCTCCGCGCCGAGCATATTTGAGGTTGTGCGTAACGCCCCTTGCGGCGAGATGGCGGCGTCAAAGCCATCCGGCAAAGCACTTGGCGATAGCGGCACTTGCTCAAAATCGCCATGGCGGTCGAGAAACGCTTTGACGCCTTCTTCCCCTTCTTCGGGTTCCAGTGAGCACACGCAGAACATTAAATAGCCACCGTCTTCGGTCAGGCTGGACGCTTTATCGAGCATCTCGGCCTGCTGTTTGGCCATATAAGCGGCGCTGCTGGGCCGGCGATTGAGCTTTAGATCAGGGTGGCGGCGCAATGTGCCGGTGGCTGAGCACGGCGCATCAAGCAGAATATGCGACCATTTGCGATCCGGTGCCCAGTCCATAAAATCGGCGGTGATGCAGTCGGCAGATAATTTGGTGCGGCGCAAATTATCGTTTAGGCGCTTGACCCGAGCGGCGGAAATGTCGACCGCCGTGACCTGTGCCCCGCGCGCGGCAAGCTGCAGCGTCTTGCCGCCTGGGGCGGCGCAAATATCCAGCACTTGGGCGGCTGGTGGCAAATCTATCAACCGCGCTGGCAGGCTGGCGGCGATGTCTTGCACCCACCAGACGCCGTCGTCAAACAGCGGCAATTTCTCAACCGCGCCAGCACCAACAAGTCGCACGCAATCGGCGCTTAACGCGGTGGCGGTGGTTTGTAGTGCCTCGGTTTGTATTTTTTCTGTCAGGGCGTCGATAAATTGGCTGGCCGCTTGGGCTGAGGTGAATTGCAAATCCAGTGGCGGCATGCCTTGTAGGGTCTCGGCCATGGCCGCGCATGTCTCTGCGCCATAGGCGTTTTGCCATGTCTCGACCATCCAATCGGGCAGCGCGGCCAGCGGGTCGGGGGTCACTGGCATTGCGTCGACGACGCGGCGCAATACCGCATTAATCAACCCACGAAACGGCTGTTCGCGGCGCCCCGTGGCACTGACGGTTTCGTTAATCGCCGCATGTGGCGGAACTTCGAGATAAACAATTTGCGCCACGCCGATATAGAGCAGCGCCTTTGCCAGATGTGGCCGAGCCGGAATGGCGCGTTTCATAAACGGCTGCAATATCGCTTCAATCTCGCCATAGTGGCGCAAAGCGGCCAGCACAATGGCATTAGAAAAAGCGCGATCATTGGGGGCTAGGCCATCGAGCCGGTCGCGCGCTTCATCCAGCGTCTTGCCGCGTTCAATGGCGGCCAGCATGGAGGCGGCGGCGCGGCGGGTGGCGTTCTTGCCACGCCCGCTATTGCGCTGTGGGCCGGAGGCTTTGGATTTGGGTCGCGAAGTCATGTCGCGGTTAGACCACCTTGGCAAATCGAGTGCAAGCACCCATATTACCCTTATGGAAAAAGATAACACCAACACCGACCCGAAAAAACAGCGCCGAGAGGCCGCCGCCCGCGCTTTGGCCGAGGCGCAAGCGCGCCGTGACGCGCATATTGTCGAAAAACGGGCGTCGGAAAAAGGCGGCCAAGACGGACCAGAACCGACACGTTTCGGCGACTGGGAGAAAGCCGGACTCATTTCCGACTTCTAAAACACCGCTTCACACACTGACCAAATGTCGCCGCTTTCTGGCCGGCGCTCATGGTGTAGCGCGACACAACTTCAGGTTGTGGAAATAGTTTCATAATATTTGTAGTTTAGTCACTGAGAACACGCACAACGTGTGTCAAAGTGTTTGACTCGCCTATGGAGGGTATGTTCATGCGCCAGCTTCTCGCGCTTATCGGATTTGTTTTTGTTTTCAGCTCACCGCTTGTGGCCGGTCAGAGCATGCCTGGCCCGTATCGCTTTGAGGTGCTGCGCGTGCTCGATGGCGACACGTTCAACGCCCGCGTGCCGATTTGGCTGGGCCAAGATGTCGTCACCAAAGTACGCCTGCTCGGCATTGATACGCCAGAAATCAATGGCAAATGCGCCGCCGAAAAACAACTGGCGCAAAAGGCCCGCGCCTTCACCCAAAACTGGCTCGCCCAAGACGACCTGCATTTGGTCAATATCCGCCAAGGCACATTTGCCGGCCGTGTGTTGGCCACAGTGCAAAACATGCAAGGCGACAGCTTATCCAACGCCCTGCTGATGCAGAAATTAGCCAAGCCCTACCGTGGCCGTCGCGCCACATGGTGCGACAATGACTAAACGCTAGGCGACTAAACGCTAGGCGCGGTTTTGGCGGTTCTCGATCAAGTCATCAACCACCGCCGGATCAGCCAGTGTCGACGTGTCGCCAAGATTTGAAAAATCGTCTTCGGCAATTTTGCGCAAAATCCGCCGCATAATTTTGCCCGAGCGGGTTTTCGGCAAGCCCGGCGCAAACTGGATGAGATCGGGCGATGCAATCGGGCCGATTTCTTTGCGCACCCATTGCACCAGCGTTTTCTTCAAATCATCGTCGCCAGACAGTCCAGCGTTTAGTGTCACATAGCAATAAATGCCCTGCCCTTTAATGTCATGCGGGTAGCCAACCACGGCGGCCTCTGCCACATCGCCATGGGCGACCAAGGCGCTTTCAATCTCAGCCGTGCCGAGGCGGTGGCCGGAAATATTCAGCACATCATCAACCCGACCGGTAATCCAGTAATAGCCATCCTCATCGCGGCGACAGCCATCGCCAGTGAAATAAGTGCCGGGATATTGCACAAAATATGTGTCGATAAACCGCTTATGGTCGCCATAGACCGAACGCATCTGCCCGGGCCAGCTATCGGCGATGCATAAATTGCCCGAGGCAGCACCCGTCAGCTCATTGCCATCGGTGTCGACCAGCATCGGCTTCACGCCAAAGAAAGGCCGCGTTGCCGAGCCAGGCTTCAGCGCGGTGGCGCCGGGCAGCGGAGTGATTAAGATGCCGCCGGTTTCGGTTTGCCACCATGTGTCGACAATCGGGCAGCGGCTATCGCCGACTTCGCGGTGATACCACAGCCACGCTTCCGGGTTAATCGGCTCGCCCACCGAGCCGAGCAAGCGCAATGACGACCGACTGGTCGCTTTGACCGGCCCCTCGCCTTCGCGCATCAGAGCCCGCAGCGCCGTCGGTGCGGTGTAGAAAATATTTACCTGATGCTTGTCGCAGACCTGCCAGAAGCGCGAATTATCTGGGTAATTCGGCACCCCTTCAAACATCAAAGTGGTGGCGCCATTGGCCAGCGGCCCATAGACGATATAAGAATGGCCAGTCACCCAGCCGACATCGGCGGTGCACCAGTAAATATCGCCGGGCTTATAGTCGAAGACATATTCATGGGTCATCGCGGCATAAACCATATAACCGCCGGTGGTGTGCAACACGCCTTTCGGCTTACCGGTTGAGCCAGATGTGTAGAGAATAAATAGCGGGTCTTCGGCGTTCATTTCTTCGGCGGGGCAATCAGCGGCGACCTGTTTCTTGTGCTCGTGATACCAAATATCGCGGCCGTCTTGCATGGCCACACCGCTGGCGGTGCGCTCAACAACAATCACCGTGTCGACATCAGGGCATTGCGCCAGCGCCGCATCGGTATTGGCTTTCAGCGGAATAACTTTGCCGCCGCGCACGCCTTCATCGGCGGTGATGATGCAGGTGCTCTCGCAATCGAGAATCCGACCAGCCAGCGCGTCTGGCGAGAAGCCGCCAAACACCACAGAGTGCACCGCGCCAATGCGCGCGCAGGCCAGCATGGCATAAGTCGCCTCGGGGATCATCGGCATGTAAATGGTGACGCGGTCGCCCTTTTGCACATTGCGGGCTTTCAGCACATTGGCGAAGCGGCAGACTTCTTCGTGTAATTGGCGATAGGTGATTTTGGCGTCATCGCTCGGCTCGTCGCCTTCCCAGATAATCGCCGTTTGGTCGCCACGGCTTTCCAGATGTCGATCAATGCAGTTGACCGAGGCGTTCAGCGTGCCGTCCTCATACCATTTAATCGACACGCCCCGTTTACTGTAGAGCGTGTTTTTCACTTTGCTATACGGCTTCATCCAATCGAGGCGCAGACCATGCTGGCCCCAAAAGGCATCCGGATCGTCAATCGAGGCGGCGTACATTTCTTGATATTTTGCGTCGTCAATGAGCGCGTTTTCGCGGACCTCATCGGGCACCTCAAAAGTTAAATCTTCAGACATTATTTTCTCTTTCTGTTAAATCGAATTGTGTTCGGGGCAGACGTACTTTCCCAATTTACAAAGCTTAACGCTCGGTTTTTTTACCCGCAAGCGCGACCGGTTTATTTTTGTTTGGCGCCCCCCATTATGGCAATACGCGTTGCCCGATACATAATCTCAGGCACGCCTAACTATGTGACAGCACACCGGCGAACACAATGATTTTTCGTCCCACCTCATAGCCCTCATCGGCCTTGGCGGAGCGCGTTTCAATGGCCACACGGGTCAGCACATCGCCTTCGCAGGGGCCGACAAAGCAACCTCCCTGGCGGTCAAATTGAGCGCCATGGGCCGAGCAAATCAATGCCGAGCCAGCGCTGTTTAACAAGCGGTCGGGGAAGGTTTCCAGCGGCACTTTCAAATGCGGGCATTGATTGACGAAGGCGGCGACATCCTCGCCATCTCGCCAAACAATAATGTCGAGTTGGTTTTCGCTGTCTTGCGGGTCGCACAAAATAAAGCTGCGGGCTGGTTTATCAGCCAGTGCATCGCGCGCGCAAATCGGCGTGCCGGGGGCGGGAAGCCACATTTAGGGTTTGGTGCGGGCGGCGTCGAGGCCGCACATTTGGCAGACTAGCTTCCACTCTTTGTCGCTGACCGGCTGCACAGAGAGGCGCGAATTATTCACCAGCACCATGTCGGCCAGCCGAGGCTCGGCTTTAATCTCGGCCAGCGTCGCGTGATGCGAGGCAGTTTCCAATGCCATAATATCGACCATGCCAAAACGTTCTTTTGGGTCGGTGTGGTCAGGGTAATGCTCTTTGATAATGTTGACCGTTCCCATAATGCGCTTTTCATTGACCGAGTGATAAAAGAAGCCGCGATCACCGACCTTCATGTGCTTCATGTGTTTATTGGCCAAGAAATTCCGCACGCCGTCCCAATGCTCGCCCTTGGCGCCGCGTTTCAGCTGGTCGTCCCAGCCCCATGTATTGGGTTCGGATTTGAATAACCAAAATGCCATGTCTCGCCCCTATGGTTTGCGCTTAACTTTGATTTGGATCGGCAAGCCCGCCAATCAAATGTTTGAAGGCTTTGATCTCGGTGCGTTCAAACAGCCCCGCTTTGGCATAAGGGTCATTGGCGGCCCATGCTTCGGCTTCTTCGCGCGTGTCGACATCGAGAATAATCAGCGAGCCAATCATCGTCTCGCCATCATCGGCCAGAAAAGGCCCGCCCATGGCGATTTTGCCGGCGGTCATGGCATATTCGATATGCGCAGGTCGGGTTTCCAACCGCAAATGCAGGTGGTCGGGTTTATCAAAACATAAAATACTATACATGGTGTCTCCCTTTATAGATGTCTCACTTATAGAAATCTCAGATGGCGCTCATGCGCCCTCATTGGTCAGTGGCCGGGCCAGCAAATTGGCAATCGCGGTGTCGACGCTTTCGCGCCCGGCCAGAATGGAATCGACAGCCAAGCAAATCGGCATATCGAGATTGTGTTTTTCGGCCAGCAGGCGCACCGCATGGGCGCTCATCGCGCCTTCGCTGACCGAGGCGCGTTGGCCGAGAATCTCTTCAGCGCTGTGGCCCTCGCCCAAGCCATAGCCAAGCGAGAAATTCCGCGAGGTCGGGCTGGCGCAGGTCAATATCAAATCGCCCAGCCCGGATAGGCCCGCCAGTGTTTCATTGTTTGCCCCAAGCGCCAGGCCGAGGCGCTGCATTTCGACAAAGCCGCGCGCCGTGGTGGCAGCGCGGGCGCTTTCGCCGAGCTGCTTGCCCATAACAATG
>JAHEIG010000123.1 GCA_024639515.1 Rhodobiaceae bacterium
ATCTGTCCAGTACAGCCGGGCTGACATGAAACCGCCGCCCCCAAAATTCCTTATGGCCGATAATTTTGGCGACCGGCATGCCGGTCAGGCGCAGGGCAACCAGTGCCTGCGCGTCATGGACAAGCGTTGCGTCCGCTTCTTGTTTGGCTTGCATGGCCAGGTCGGTTGATGAAAGGCCACTGGCATGTTCCAGCAGCAATCGCGCATCAAGCGGCGCGGTCTCATGATGCTGCGTCTTTAACTGCTGCATCATGCGGCGTTGCAAGGCCTCAAGGGTTTGCTCTGCCCCCACACCGAACCTTATTGGCTTTCGTCCACCGCGGCGAGACGCTGCGCTTGGTCTTCACGAATCAGCGCTTCGACCATTTCATCAAGCCCGTCACCGGCGAGAATTTTTTCCAGCTTATGCAGGGTCAACGTAATGCGGTGGTCGGTCACGCGACCTTGCGGGAAATTATAAGTGCGAATGCGTTCCGAGCGGTCGCCTGAGCCGACTTGGCTTTTGCGGTCAGCCGCGCGTTCGCTATCGGCGCGCGCGCGTTCAGCTTCAAATAGACGCGCGCGCAAAACCTGCATCGCTTTGGCGCGATTTTTATGCTGCGATTTTTCATCTTGCTGCGACACCGTAATGCCGGTCGGTAAATGGGTGATGCGCACCGCACTGTCTGTCGTATTGACCGATTGCCCGCCGGGGCCGGAGGCGCGAAACACATCGACGCGTAAATCTTTTTCTTCGATTTTGACATCAACCTCTTCAGGCTCGGGCAACACCGCAACCGTAGCGGCGGAGGTATGAATACGCCCACCGCTTTCGGTTTCCGGCACGCGCTGCACGCGATGCACACCGCTTTCAAATTTAAGCCGTGCAAATACGCCCTTGCCACGAATCGCCGTGACGATTTCCTTATAGCCGCCAATATCGCCTTCCGACTGGCTGATAATCTCAGACTTCCAGCCCTGTAAATCGGCATAGCGCGAATACATGCGAAACAAATCACCGGCAAAAAGCGCCGCCTCATCGCCGCCTGTTCCGGCCCGCACTTCGACAATCACATTCAGCTCATCGGCGCTGTCTTTCGGCAAGAGCAGAATTTCCAATGCCGCTTCCATCTCGGGCAGGCCGGCCTCAATCTCGTCCAGTTCAAGCGTCGCCAGCTCAGCCATTTCGCTATCATCGCCCTCCTTCAGGGCGCGCAAATCTGCGGCCTCAGACAGCGCATTGCGATAGGCGCGCACGGCGGTCGCCAAGGGGTCAATCTCGGCATATTCTTTCGATAATTCAACAAAACGTTCGGGCGGCAATTCGCCGTTCATTTCCTCTTGCAGGGTTTCGGCGCGCGCCAAAATCGCGTCCAGCCTTTCAACGGGGAGCATGGCTAATTTCCTTCAGACTGTTTTTGCGCCGCCAATTCGGCTGCTTTATTTTCAACCAGTTCGACCAGATGATCGACCATCTCATCATGCGGCTTTTTATGGTCGGGGCGGCCGGCCAGATAAACCATGCCGGCATCGCTGCCGCCGCCGGTAAAACCAATATCGGTTTCGCGTGCCTCGCCCGGCCCGTTCACCACACAGCCGATAATCGACAGGGTAATCGGCTCGGCAATATGCGCCAAACGCTGCTCCAATTCTTCGACTGTTTTAATGACGTTAAAGCCTTGTCGCGCACAAGACGGGCACGAAATAATGGTCACGCCGCGATGGCGCAGCCCGAGACTTTTCAGCATCTCAAACCCGACCTTCACCTCGTCCACCGGGTCAGAGGAAAGCGAGACGCGAATGGTATCACCAATGCCGGACCATAAAAGATTGCCAAGCCCGATAGATGATTTCACCGTGCCGCTCAGCAAACTGCCGGCTTCGGTAATGCCGATATGCAAAGGGCAATCCACCGCCTCGGCCAATTTCTGATAGGCCGCAACCGACATGAAAACATCAGACGCTTTGACTGAAATTTTATATTGGTCAAAGCCATGTTTTTCCAACAAGCCGACATGATAAAGCGCGCTATCGACCATGGCATCGGGGCATGGCTCGCCATATTGGTCGAGCAGGTTTTTCTCAAGCGACCCGGCATTGACGCCGATACGCATGGAACAGCCATTGGCCTTCGCCGCTGCAACAACCTCGGCAACCCGACTGTCATCACCAATATTGCCCGGATTAATCCGCAAACACGCCGCCCCGGCATCAGCCGCTTCCAGCGCGCGGGCATAATGAAAATGAATATCAGCGACAATCGGCACATTGCTCGCATCGACAATATCTTTCAACGCTTTGGTAGAAGCAGCGTCAGGACACGACACGCGCACAATATCTGCGCCCGCCGCTTCCAATGCTTTCACCTGCGCGATGGTTGCCGCCGCATCATCGGTCGGCGTATTGGTCATGGACTGCACCGCAATCGGCGCATCGCCGCCGACGGGAACATCGCCAACCATTATCTGACGGCTTCTCCGCCGTTCAATATGTCGCCAGGGCCGCAGCATATAAATCTCGCTAACGCGATTTTGCAAAAATAGCGGCGCGCTCGATTTTCCGCGCCGTCAAAATTTGACCGCGCCGACCAACCGCACCGACCGCTTTATCATTGACGTAAAATTCAAGCGCACCGGCATCGCGCGTTGCCAGCGTATAGCCATCAGCGCTTTCCAGCTCAAAGCCTTCGC
>JAHEIG010000046.1 GCA_024639515.1 Rhodobiaceae bacterium
AGCCCATCAGGGCAATCTCAGACATTGGAAACAGCGAGGCCAGACCAAGGGCTTGCATTTTCGGGCCACCAACGCCGGAAATTTGCGCCGCATGCGGCGCCAGTGCGGCCATTAAATCAGCCCCCAGCGCGTCGCCAGAGGTCTCGCCCGCGACAATCATCACATGTTTGTGGGGCGCACTCATGCCGTTTTTTCGACACCGACCAGAAACAGTCCGGCCTGATCAGCAGCGGCTTTGGTGTTTTCCATATCGGCCAGCAACACCCCACCGGCTTCATAAATGATACCAGCCAGCCCGGCGGCGGCGGCAAGGGTGACGGTTTGCACGCCAATCGTCGGCAGGTCGACGCGCCGGTCTTGTTGGGGCTTGGGTAGTTTTACTAAGACGCCGCAACGCGCTTCTGCACTGCCGCGCAATTCGCGCGACAGCCCCGCCACGCGCTTGAGCATGGCATCCGTGCCCTCCGGCCCTTCAACCGCCAGAGTGACGCGACGGCCAACCACCACGCATTGGCCAATATCCAGTGCGCCAATGGCCCGCGCCACATCGAGACCGCGAGAGACATCGGCCTCATGCGGGCTAATAGCTACGTCGCCGAGTTGCCCCAAAGGCCCGATTAAGGCGGCGAGAAACGCCTCCGCCGGTTTGACGCTCAAGCCTTGAGTGAGGAAATAGCTGACCAATGTGCTGAGCAGTACGTCGTCGCCGAGCTGCTTGTTTTTCATGACTTCGTTCAGCACCCATTGGCCGCCCTCGTCGCTTTGCATGGCTTCGAGATTAGGCCGCTGCACGGCACCGATGATGACCATCTCCTCGCATCCGGCTTGCCGCAGCACATCGGCGCAGCGTTTCACTTCACCGATCTCACACCATTGATGCGGGTAGGTTTCAATCGCCGGGTCGGCTTCGTTGTTGACGCCGATGATAAACACCTCGCGCCCGGCCGCCACTTGCGCCTCTGCGATGCGCAGGGGCAAGGCACCTTGACCAGCGATAATGCCGAGGGGAGCGCGCGACATCTCAGCTAGTTCCGTGATGGCAGGCTGAAGCCGCGATTATCATCAGCCCGCATGAACTGCACCACCTCTTGCACCAGCGGCGCATCGGCATAGGCCGCCGCCACGTTGTCGAGGCGCGACACCAAAGAGCCGCTATCGTCGAGGAATATTTTCTTAAAGGCGGCGCGCAAATCATTGACCTGCTGGCGCTCAAAGCCGCGCCGTTTGAGGCCGACGAGATTAAGCGCGGCCACCTCGGCACGGTTTCCAGTTGCGACGCCATAGGGAATAACATCTTCGACCACCACCCCGCCGACGCCGACAAAAGCATGGGCACCGATACGACAGAATTGGTGAATACCGGCAAGGCCGCCAATAATCGCGTAGTCGCCAAGCGTCACATGACCGGCAAGGCAGGCATTATTGGCCATAATCGCGTTATTGCCGACATGGCAGTCATGCGCCACATGGGTGCCGACCATGAACAGGCAATCATCGCCAACAGTGGTCACACTGCCGCCGCCTTTAGTGCCCGGATTCATGGTGACATGTTCGCGGATTTTATTGCGCTGGCCTATCACAAGCCGCACATTTTCATCATCATCGAATTTCAAATCTTGCGGCGAGCTGCCGAGCGAGGCGAAAGAATAAATATGCGTGTCGTCGCCAATCGTCGTATCGCCGGTAATCACCACGTGGGCTTCAAGGCGAACACGGTCTGCCAAGCGCACGTCTCCGATAATTACACAATACGGCCCGATAAACACATCGACCCCTATCTCTACCGATTCGCCAATAATCGCTGTTGGGTGAATTTCGCTCATACTAGACTCCTAGTAGTAGCTTTAAGGCGAGTTCACAGCGCCTTCAAATAAACCTTTGTAACGCTTTATTACGGCACCCGCTCTAGCTAAGCGCGGGGTCATGGGGCGTCTAATCTTGTGGTTTTTTGCGCTGAGATTGGCGCAATTTGGTAATGAAAATCTGATCGCGATAAAGCTCGTTGCGGTTGCGGGCTGGCATGCCACTGACATCGGAATGCGGCGGCAGAGATTTGGTTACCATCGCCTTGCCGCCAATCAGACTATGCGAACCAATCTCGACATGGCCAACGGCTCCTGCATGGCCGCCCATTTGCACATAATCACCGATTTTTGTGCCGCCTGAAATGCCGACACCAGCGGCAAAGAAGCAATGCCGCCCAACCTCAACATTATGAGCCAGATGCACGAGATTATCTAATTTAGTGCCCTCGCCGACCAATGTGTCGTTTAATGCGCCGCGATCCAGCGTGGTGTTGGCACCAATTTCGACATCGTCTTGAACAATCACCCGACCAAGCTGGGGAATTTTCAAATGCTTTTCGCCCGGGGCAAAGCCGAAACCATCGCTGCCAATCACCGCACCCGCATGCACAATCACCCGATTGCCCATCAAGCAGTAAGACAGATTGGTGTTTGGCCCAATCACACAATCGCGGCCAATCACGACGCCATGGCCGATCACCGCACCGGCGCCGATAATCGTGCCATCGCCAATTTCAGCCTGAGGGCCAATCACCGCGCCGAGGCTGATATGCACATTCTCGCCAATTATCGCATCGGCATGGACAGCATCGCCATTTTGCAATTCACCGGCGACAGGACGCGCGGTTGCTGCCATTGAGTACAATGCCTGAGCCACTTGCGCCATGGCCCGATACGGGTCGGCGCAGACAATCGCATTGATTGATGGAGGGCACAGAGCCGCGTTTTTTTCGTTGATCAGAATGGCGCCTGCTTGTGAGGCGGCCAATTGATCGGCCAAACGCGGATTGGTAAAAAAGCTGACCATGGAGGCGGTTGCCACTTCCAAAGACGCAATGTCTTCATAAGTGGCCTGGCTGTCTCCACTGCATTGGCCACCCACCAGCTCGGCAATAGCGCCAGCCGTTAACGGGCCTTCACAGTGAAAAAACCGCCGGTCAGCCATTTTGCCTTACTGGGCTTCTTGCGGCTTAACAGGTGTGACTTTGATGCTTGTAATACGCTGGTTAATGCGCTCGACCAGCTCTTTGGTCACATCAATCGCAGGGCTGGCATAGAACACCGCTTTGCGGTTCATCACAATATCAACCTTGCGGTCTTTGGAAATCTTGTCGAGTTCTTCGTCGATGATTTTCAACACTTCGCGTGAGGCCACTTGCCCGCCCGCCTGAATGCCTTGGCCTTCAGTGGTGAATTGTTGCTGGGCGCTGACTTGGCGCGCTTGCAGTTCTTCAACACGCTGTTGCAGGGCTTCTGGTGACAGCAGCGTTTGCTGCTCTCTCAGCTTACCCGCTTCATTTTCCAGCTCGACCGCCTCGGCTTGAACCCGTGTCCGCATATCGTCAGATTGCTCTTTCAATTGTTTGGCAATGTCTTGACCAACATCAGAAGCGGCCAGCGCAACATCTGGATCAAACACGATAATCTGGATACCCTCTGCCATGGCCGCGCGCGGCACCATTAAGAGAGCAACGAGAACGAAACTTTTTAAAATAAACTTGGTCATTTTTTCCCCTTTTAGAAACTTGTACCTACAGAGAAGCGGAATGAACGCTCCTTATCATATTCTTGCGACTTGATCGCATGCGCGAAGTCAAATTGCACCGGCCCGAATGGTGACCGCCATGACACACTCAATCCGGTAGTCGCGCGGAACTCCATTTCATCTTGAATATCGCCCGGCACGGATGACACGGTGTCGGTTTCACCGAGCACACCGAAGTCAATAAATGCATTGGCTTTCATACCAAGTTCCTTCGGGATCCCCAAGGGCAAAGAAACCTGCGTCGTGCCAACAAAGTAACGCTGAGCACCCAGCGCATAGCCGGTGCTGACTTGGCGGGGGCCGACGCCCGAGCGGTCAAAGCCACGGAACCCCGTGCCGCCCTCGAAGAAGCGGTCATTATAGCTGATATTGCCACCGCGATAATCATTGATGATGCCCAATTTGGCGCGGGCGTGAAAAACATACCCCTCAGCCAGCTCGTGATAAAAATTCGACCGCATGGAGGTGCGCAAATAGCTGATATCGAGGCCCGGCCCGGCCAGATCTTGGCCAAAACCAAATGTCCAGCCAGAGGTTGGGTCGATAATGTCATCGCGCTTATCAATCGAATAATAATAGCCAACTTCAATTTTCGAACTGCTATAGCCCGGGTTAACGCCGGCGCTGCTTGATGAGTTGGTCAATTCATCTTCACTGAAATTGGTGAACAGGCTGAGGCGCCCATCCTCTGACAATGGGAAGCCGAGAGAGAAACCCAGTCCCGTTTCGGTGATATCAATGCCGCTTTGGTTATCATAGCTTTGGTCGGTCTGGTAGATGCGATAACCGGCTGACATATCTCGGCCCAAGAAATAAGGCTCAGTATAGCCGATATTGTAGCGTTGAACCTGCGAGCTGAAGCTCAATTGCAGGCTCAAAATCTGACCACGGCCACGAAAGTTGCGCTCAGCAACGCTGAATTGCGTCGACAAATCTTCGGCCGATGAATAGCCCACACCAAAGCTTAACTCGCCGGTCGCTTGCTCGCGCACATTGACGTCGATAATGGTTTGGTCTTCTTCGGTGCCAGGGTTTTCGGTGACCTCAACATCAGAGAAGTAATTCAGGCCGCGCACCGCTCTTTCAGAACGCGACAGCAAGACGCGATTAAACGCATCGCCTTCACTAATCCGGAACTCGCGGCGAATGACATCGTCATAAGTCCGGTCATTGCCATTAATGTTAATGCGCTCGACATAGACGCGGCGGCCTTCTTCAATCACATAAGAGATCGAGATGGTGCGGTTTTCGCGGTCGCGGGTCACACGCGGGCGAATATCGGCAAAGGCAAAGCCCTGCTCGCCGACTGATTTGGTCAGCGCATCGACTGTTTCATCGAGCAGGCGCGAGTCATAACGCTCGCCCGCTTCATGGGTAATCAGCTCTTCCAACTCGACAATGCCGACATCTTTCAGCGAGGTCGACACGCGGCTCGGGCCGAAATCGTAAATATCACCTTCTTCGATTTGGAAGTTGATGAAGAATTCCTTGCCGTCACGGGTCAGTTCGGCATTGGCACTGATGACGCGGAAGTCGGCATAGCCTTTGCTGAGATAAAACCGCCGCAGCAGCTCTTGGTCATAGGCCACGCGGTCTGGGTCATAATTGTCATTGCTAGAGAAAAAGCGCCACCAACGGGTTTCTGTGGTGTAAATTTCTTCTTTCAAACGCTGATCATCAAACGCTTTATTGCCGATAAAGTTGACCGAGCGAATGGTCGTGGTCGGCCCTTCATCAATTTCAAACACCAAGTCAATGCGGTTTTGCGGTTGCTGAATAACTTTTGGCTCAATGCGCGCGGCAAAGCGGCCGGAGCGGCGATATACTTCGATGAAACGCTCCACATCATCTTGCACTTTGGCGCGGGTGTAAATCTGACGGGCTCTTAATTCGCCTTCAGAAGATAGTGTGTCATCATTCACCGCTGAGTTGCCTTCAAATGTCACGCGATTGATAATCGGGTTTTCCAGCACGGTAACAACCAGCCCGAGTTGTTCACGGCGGATGGTCACATCGGAAAACAGCCCCGAGTCAAAAAGCGATTTCACCGATTGGTCGACCAATGTGACTTCGTCAATCTGGCCTTCGCGCAATTGCATATAAGCGCGCACCGTTTCGGCTTCCACACGCTGGGTGCCTTCGACGCGAATAAACTCAACCGGCTCACCGATTTTTGCCAGCGCCGGTTCAGCCAGCAAGACAGCCGCACAAGCGAGCAAGCCGAATTTTGTTTTGCGCATCAGGTTACACAGGTCGCTGGTCATTTTACGATTTCCCATCGGTTAAAATCCAAATAATGCCGCCGCGCGGCCAAAAACATCAAGTCGCGCCAAGTCATTCAAGGTGACGAACACGAAAAGCAACATCACGAGCGATAAGCCAACCCGCATGGCAATCTCTTGCGCCCGCACAGAAAGCGGCTTTCCAAAAATCGCTTCATAGGCATAAAACACCAAATGCCCGCCATCCAACATCGGAATCGGGAACAAGTTCACCAGCCCGATACTGACCGACAAAATAGCTGTCAGATTAATCAGCGCGACCAGTCCAAGGGTTGCGGTTTGGCCTGAGAGCTGGGCGATGCGTATAGGCCCGCCAAGGCTTTCGGCGCTTTCGCGGCCCATAATAATGCGGCCCAGAACAATGAACGTCTGCTGCACGATAAAGGCGCTTTCCTCAACCCCCATCCAAATCGCGGTCACCGGATTATAGCGCACATGCTTGCTGGTATTGGCGTTGCCTGAAACGCTGACGCCAAGTCGGCCAATTTGATATTCATTACCGAAACGATCGGTTTCGAGATAGCGATCTGGGGTGGCGATCAGCGTCAATGGTTGGGCGTCGCGCACAACCACAAAGGCCAGCTCGATATTGGCATTGGTCGAGACGATGCGGCGCACTTCGTTGAATGATTCAACCTCTTCGCCATCAATCGACTGGATCAGGTCTCCGGCTTGAAAGCCAGCCCGCTCAGCGGCGCTTTTTTCGACCACCGTGCTGACCACAGGCTGAGTAATCACCTGCCCAAAGGCGGTGTACAAACCGGCAAAAATAACAATGGCGAGAATGAAATTGGCAATCGGGCCAGCCGCCACAACCGCCGCGCGTTGCCATAATGGTTTGTAAAACAGCGTGTCCTCGCGGCCCGACGGATCGAGGTTTTCAAGGGTTTCGCGATTTGGCGCACTGGCGGCATTGTCATCGCCGAGAAAACGCACATAGCCACCAAGCGGAATCCAGCTAATCCGCCATTCTGTGCCGTGGCGGTCTGTCCAGCTTTTGATGGCGCGACCAAAACCGACCGAAAACACCTCTACTTTCACGCCACACCGGCGCGCCACGTAAAAATGGCCAAGCTCATGGAAAAACACCACAATGGTCAGCACAAATACAAACGGTATGAGATAGCTTAGCCCGAGCCCGCTATATAAATTCGTCAGGATATCCATTAAAACTCCAAAGAATTCCAGCATTATGGCTATTTTTACCGAGAGTTAAAGCTATTTCTAGGCCGCTCGATCGAGCCAGACGAGCGCATTTTGACGCGCTCTCTTATCGGCCTCAAAAATCGCCTCTAGAGGCGGCACGGTGCTGTTCGCCAGGCCAATTTCCGGCTGTTTTGACACCACATCCTCAACCAAAGCGGCAATATCGCAAAACCCGATACGGCCATCGAGAAACGCCGCCACCGCCACCTCATTGGCGCCGTTTAACAGGGTTGGGGCAAGCCCGCCGACACGCATGGCGTGCTCCGCCAATCCGAGACAGGGAAACCGCTCACGGTCCGGTGCTTCAAACGATAATTGGCCAATCGCCACCAAATCAAGCGGTGCGACACCGGCATCCATGCGCTCGGGATAGGCCATGCATTGGGCCAGCGGCGTGCGCATATCGGGGCTGGCTTTTTGCGCCAGCACACTGCCATCGGCAAAGCTGACCAGCCCATGCACCACGGATTGCGGATGCACCAGCACATCGAGTTTTTCCGGCGCCACATCAAACAGATAATGCGCCTCAATCAGTTCCAAGCCTTTATTCATCAGCGTCGCGCTATCGACAGAGATTTTCGCCCCCATCGTCCAATTCGGATGTTTCACCGCCATCGCCGGCGTGACATCGCGCAAGGCGGCGGCATCGGTGTGCAAAAACGGCCCGCCCGAAGCGGTTAGCACCATTTGCTCAACACTGGCCGCATCGCGCCCCTCAAGAAGCTGAAAAATCGCATTGTGCTCGCTATCGACCGGCAAGATGCGGGTGCCTTTGGCTTGCGCTTGTTGCATCAGCAACGGCCCTGCCGCGACCAGACATTCCTTATTGGCCAGTGCCAGAATATGCCCATGCTGGCACGCCGCCATGGCCGGCGCGAGACCGGCAAAGCCGACAATCGCCATAATCGTCACATCACTCGGACGCTGCGCCGCCTCGACCAAACCTTCCGGGCCGATGAGGATATCGCCGGTAAAATCAGGCAGACATGCGCGCAATGCGTCGCGCCCTGCGGCATCGCCAATGACCAGACATTTTGGCTGATATTTGCTGGCCAGCGCCGCCAATTTCTCGACATTCTGCGCCGCGCTCAGCACTTCGATTTGGAAGCGTTCAGGGTGCAGGTCAACCAGCTTCATCGCATTATCGCCAATCGTGCCGGTGGCCCCAAACAGCGAGACCCGTCTCATGACCAGACCCACAGGGCTTGTGAAATATCAACGCCGCGCACCAAGGTCAGCAAATGCAGGAAGATGAGCACCCCGACCAACCCGTCGACGCGGTCAAGAATACCGCCATGACCGGGGAAAATATTGCCCGAATCTTTGATCTGATATTTGCGCTTCAGCCATGACTCGAACAAGTCGGCGCCTTGCGCCACCACTGCCAGCACCACCGCCAGCACTGCCAGAGCCGTGACATTGGGGACTAGGCCGCTATCGTCAAAACTGACAATCAGGCCATAGCTCAACGCCGCCGCCACCAGCGCGCCCAATATGGCGCCGAGCATGCCAGCCCATGTTTTATTCGGCGACAAACGCTGGGCCAATTTCGGCCCGCCAATGATTTTGCCGCTAAACATGGCGAAAATATCCACCGCCCAAACGCTGACCAGAATATAGAAGATGACCATCAGGCCCATCGCGTCGTCGCGAAAGCCACTGGCGGCGGCTAGCGGCCAGGCAATATAAATCAGCCCGCCAAACACTGGCGTGAAACGGCTGCCGCGCTTAAAGCTCAACGCCGCCCCGACCAATGAAATGAAAACAATCAGCGCCAAGGCGTCAGCCAATGAGGTGGCATAGCCGTAAATCAGCACATTCAGCATTAACAGGCTAATCCATAGCGCGTCGCGGCCTGGGTCTTCTGATTGCAGCAAGCCAACCCACTCGCGGGCCATAATCACCCCGACAATGGCCAATATGACAAGGAACCAAAAGCCACCCAGTAAGACCGGTGCGCTGAGGATAAGCAACAGCACCACAGCCGTCTGCACGCGCTGTAAAAGACCGGCGAACTTGTCTGACAAGTTATTGCTCTCGGCGCTTTTTTCACTCACGAAACGCTTCCCGGTTCTGACCTATTGGTTAACCCACCAAGTCGGCGGTCGCGGCGGCTATAGGCGTCTAGCGCATCGCGTAAATGATCGATGGAGAAATCCGGCCAAAACACATCGGTAAAAACAAATTCCGCATAAGCACTCTGCCACAGCAAGAAATTACTGATGCGATATTCACCGCTGGTGCGAATAACCAAATCAGGGTCTGGCAGTCCGGCGGTCAACAGCTCGGCATCCATCACCTCTGTGGTAATCGACGCCGGATCGAGCGTGCCATCGACGGCGCGGCGCGCCAAACGCGACGCCGCATCGGCCAGTTCTTCGCGGGCGCCATAATTAAAAGCAACTTGTAATTGCAACGCCGTATTATCGGCGGTAACGCGCTCGGCTTGTTCAATCAAACCAACAATCTTGCGCGGTAAATTGTGCCGCCGCCCGAGAACCCGCACCCGCACATTTTGCGCGTGCAGCTCAGCCAAATCGGATTCGACAAAACGTTGCAGCAAGGTCATCAAAAACGATACTTCTGCTTCTGGCCGCTTCCAATTTTCGGTGGAGAATGAGAACACTGTCAGGCATTTGACGCCGACATCAACCGCCTCGCGCAGCAAATCGCGCAATGTCGACACACCTTGGCGATGCCCCGCATGACGCGGCAATCCACGTTCGGTCGCCCAACGCCCATTGCCATCCATAATGATGGCAACGTGTTTTGGAAGATCCGGCGTGTCGCTGTTTTCAGGCATGTCGATGCTCCGGTTAAACCTGACGGATTTCGCCTTCTTTGACTTGCAGAAGCTCATCAATCTGCGCGACGAATTTATCGGTCATGGCCTGCATGTCATCAGATAATGACTTGGCTTCGTCCTGCGAAATCTCGCTGTCTTTCTCGGCCTTTTTAATCTGATCCATGCCATCGCGGCGCACATTACGCACCGCCACGCGGGCGCTTTCAGCATAACGGCCCGCCACTTTGACCAATTCTTCGCGGCGTTCTTCATTGAGCTCTGGCAGTGGGATACGCACCAGCGTGCCATCGGCCATTGGGTTGAGGCCGAGACCGCTTTCGCGGATGGCTTTTTCAACCATCGGCACTTGGCCTTTATCCCACACTTGCACGCTGAGCATGCGCGGCTCTGGCACAGTGATGGTGCCGACTTGCGAAATTGGCATTTGCTGGCCATAGGCATCGACGGTAATCGGCTCGAGCAAGCTGGCACTGGCGCGTCCCGTGCGCAGGCCACCGAGATCGGTTTTTAGGGTTGCAAGCGCGCCGTCCATGCGGCGTTCAATATCTGCAGAATCAACACTCATAATGGTTCCTTAAAATTTCTATTAGTTTTGCACAATCGTGCACGCGCCGTCACCCTTTAACACTTGGGTGAAGGCGCCGGATTGCTGAATTGAGAACACGATAATCGGAATATCATTTTCACGCGACAAAGAAACCGCCGACGCATCCATTACTTTGAGGTCGCGCGACAGCACATCCATATAACTCAATGTGTCGTAACGCTCGGCCGAGGCGTCGATTTTCGGGTCTGCCGAATAAACCCCGTCAACATTGGTGCCCTTCATCAGCGCATCGCAATTCATTTCAGCGGCCCGCAAAGCCGCCGCCGTGTCGGTGGTGAAATACGGGTTGCCAGTACCGGCGGCGAAAATCACCACCCGGCCTTTTTCCATATGACGCTCGGCGCGGCGCCGGATATATGGCTCGCAGACGGTGGTCATGGGAATGGCAGACAGAACCCGGGTTGGCACATCCATGCGCTCGAGGCCATTTTGCATGGCCAGCGCGTTCATCACCGTCGCCATCATGCCCATATAGTCGGCGCTTGAGCGGTCCATGCCGTCTGCCGCGCCGGAAAGCCCACGGAAAATATTACCGCCGCCAATCACCATGCAGACCTCAACGCCCAAAGACAGCGCGTCTTTCACCTCATTGGCAATGCGATCGACGGTGGCAACGTCGATACCATATTGGCCATCGCCCATCAGTGCCTCGCCGGACACTTTAAGAAGGATACGCTTGAAGTTCGGTTGGTCTGCCATGTGAAGCCTCTTAACCTCTTTTCGGCGCGTTTTTTCTACGCCCCATTTGCAAAAGTCACGATGACCCGATTCCGGCCATCGTGACTATAACAAAACCTATTGTCTGGCGCCAAACGCCAAACCGACGGTAAACGACAGATTTACTCGCCGCTGACGGCCGCTGCCACTTCGGCGGCAAAATCAGCTTCTTCGCCTTTGTCGACGCCTTGGCCAAGCTCAAAGCGCACAAAGCCTTTCAGCTTAATGGCACCGCCAACGTCGCCAGCGGCTTCTTCAAGCACTTTGGCAATGCGGGTTTCGCCGTCGATGACGAAGACTTGGCTTTCCAGCACAACTTCTTCGTAGAATTTGCGAATACGGCCATCGACCATTTTGTCGATAATCTCGTCTGGCTTGCCGCTTTCTTTGGCTTCTGCCACCAACACGGCGCGCTCGCGCTCAATGTCTTCTGGGTCAAGCTCTTCAACGGTTGCCGCCAGCGGGCTGGTTGCCGCCACATGCATGGCCAATTGTTTGCCCAGCGCATTCAGCTTGTCTGTGTCACCTGATGACTCAAGCGCTACCAACACACCGATTTTACCAAGTCCGTCAGCCACTTGACTGTGGACATAGCTGGCCACCACGCCTTCAGAGACGCTCAGTTGGGCCGACCGGCGCACCGTCATATTTTCACCAATCGTGCCGACCATTTCTGTCACATGGTCTTCAACCGACTTGCCGGCACCTGGATATTCGGCACTGAGCAGGTCTTCATGCGCACCTGAGGTTGACACGGCGAGACTTGAAATGTCTTTCACCATGGCTTGGAAAATGTCGTTACGGGCAACGAAGTCGGTTTCAGAGTTCACTTCAACAACCGAACCGGTGACGCCTTGTGAGGCAACGCCGACCAGACCTTCAGCCGCAACGCGACCAGATTTCTTGGCCGCTTTGGCCAGACCTTTGGTGCGCAGCCAATCAACAGCGGCGTCAATGTCGCCGCCATTTTCATTGAGGGCGCTTTTGCAATCCATCATGCCCGCGCCCGACAGGTCGCGCAGCTCTTTAACCATACTTGCTGTAATATTGCTCATTTTGGTTCCTTACAAATTTGCAGGGTTGAAAATCAACCTAGGCTTTTGGTTCTTCAGCAGGTGCTTCTTCAGCGGCAGCTTCAGCAGGGGCTTCTTCGGCCACAGCTTCAACAGGAGCTTCTTCGGCAGGTGCTTCGGCAGGTGCTTCAGCAGGAGCTTCTTCCAACACAGCTTCAGCCATTGGCTCTTCAGCCGCGCCGAGGTCGATGCCTGATGAGGCGTTGCTTTCTTCAATACCGGCAATAACCGCTTTTGAGATTAGGCTGCAATACAGCTCAATGGCGCGCGATGCGTCATCATTGCCTGGGATTGGGTAATCAATACCGTCTGGGTTGCAGTTACTGTCCAAAATCGCGATCACAGGAATGCCCAATGTTTTGGCTTCGGCAATGGCAATCGCTTCTTTGTTGGTGTCGACAACGAACATCAGTTCAGGCACGCCGCCCATATCTTTGATGCCGCCCAAGGCTAGTTCAAGCTTGCCGCGTTCGCGCGTTAGGTTGAGAACTTCTTTTTTGGTCAGGCCGTTGGCGCCCTCACCTTCCAGCGTTGTTTCCAATTCGCGCAGACGCTTGATAGAATTTGAAATGGTCTGCCAGTTGGTCAGCGTGCCGCCGAGCCAACGTGAATTCATGTAGTACTGCGCGCATTGTGTGGCGTGACGGGCAATCGGCTCAGCCGCTTGGCGCTTGGTGCCAACGAACAGCACACGGCCGCCTGAAGCAACCACATCGCGCACAGCAACCAATGCCTGATGCAACATCGGCACGGTTTGAGCTAGATCGAGAACGTGAATACCGTTGCGACCGCCGAAAATGTACGGAGCCATTTTCGGGTTCCAACGGTGAGTTTGGTGTCCAAAGTGTACGCCTGCTTCCAGCAGTTGACGCATATTATAATCGGGCAGAGCCATAGCGTTGCCTTCCTTTCTCTCGTTAATCCGC
>JAHEIG010000053.1:0-462 GCA_024639515.1 Rhodobiaceae bacterium
CCCTTATCGCGCTTTCCACCCGTTGTCACTTGACCTCGTGAAGCGCTTTGCTTAACTGTTTCATATCATGACAGAGTATAAATCAGAATTCCTCTCTTCTTTAGCCGCACGCGGGTTTATTGCGCAATGCACAGATGACGCAAGCCTCGATGACGCCGCCAATAGTGGCATGATTACCGGCTATATTGGCTATGACTGCACCGCCCCGTCGCTGCATGTCGGCAACCTCATCTCGATTCTCATGTTGCGCCGCTTGCAGCAAGCTGGCCATCGCCCCATCGTGGTGATTGGGGGCGGCACCACCAAAGTCGGCGACCCATCGGGCAAAGACGACACCCGCAAGCTGCTCACGCAAGCGCAGATTGACGCCAATAAGCAAACCATTAAAGCGACCTTTGAGCGCTTCTTGTCATTTGGTGATGAGCCCAATGGTGCCATTCTCGTCGATAATGATGACTGGCT
>JAHEIG010000053.1:472-13017 GCA_024639515.1 Rhodobiaceae bacterium
GCGGCATTTCTCGATCAACCGCATGCTTGGCTTTGAAAGCGTGAAACTGCGCCTCGACCGCGAGCAACCGCTCAGTTTCCTCGAATTCAATTATATGATTTTGCAAGCCTATGATTTCCTTGAGCTCAACCGACGCTTTGATTGCGTGCTGCAAATGGGCGGCTCTGACCAATGGGGCAATATTGTCAACGGCATTGAACTGACACGACGCACCGACCAAAAATCAGTGTTCGGCCTGACCACCAATCTATTGACCACCGCCTCGGGGGCGAAAATGGGCAAAACCGCACAAGGCGCGGTCTGGCTCAATGACGATATGCTGCCAGTGTATGATTACTGGCAGTTTTGGCGCAACACAGAAGACGCCGATATTGGCCGCTTCCTGCGCTTGTTTACCGAATTGCCGCTGGATGAAATTGCCCGCCTTGAACAACTCGAAGGGGCTGAGCTCAACGACGCCAAAAAAATCTTGGCGACGCAAGCCACCGCTATGTGTCACGGCCTTGAGGCGGCGCAAAAAGCCGAAGCCACGGCACTGGAAACTTTTGAAGGCGGCGGCACCAGCGCTGACCTGCCAAGCGTCGACATCGATATGGCGCAGTTGAAAGACGGCATCGGCCTGCTCGAGGCGTATGTGATTGCCGGATTGGCCAAATCCAATGGCGAAGCGCGCCGTTTGGTGCAAGGCGGCGGGGCCCGGATTAATGACGCGCCACAAAGTGATATTGGCGCCTCGCTCGGCGAAGCTGATTTGGTCGATGGGGCGATTAAACTGTCGGCCGGTAAAAAGCGCCACGTTTTATTGCGCCCGTAGCCGCTTTACGCAACCTATTCAGGCGCTTGTTCGCTCGGCTCTAACCGCTGTGGTGTGCCGTCTGCCCGCAGGCCAATACCAACCTCAAAAATCCGACGGAAAATACCCGGTGTGAGAATGCTCAGCGGATTAACAAGCACGCTTGGCTCGCCGTGCTGGCCGGTGACACGATAGCCCAAACCTAACAGCCCCTCGCCTTTGCGACCGGTGAGCAAACGCCCCAGAATCGGAATCTTGCTGAACAAGGAATTGACCGTATAGGCCGGCACCACTGTGCCGCCAAACGCGAACTCGCTAGTCGCCACATTATAATCACCCTTGGAGGTGAAGCCGATGGCCGAGCCATAAGCCCGCCCGCCCTTGATGCGCAGCAAATCATCGACCAGCGAAAACTTAAATTCGGCATGGTCGAACTGAATACCGTCACCATTCAATGTGTCAGCAAAACCTTTGAACGAGCCGACCGATAGAATTTTCGCCAAGGTCGGCACTTTGCGGGCGCGGAATGAGACCATATCAAAGCGCCCTGAGGATTGTTTGTAATCGCCATTGGTGTCGCGCATATCGTCATATAAATGCCCTTGCAGCATCATTGCCCCGCCCTGCACACCTTCCATCAAGCCGAGGAGGTAGAACAGGCCGCTGGCGTTTTCTGTCTGAATATTATAGCTGCGGGTGCTGTTGTCGGTGCGCTCCAGCGAGCCGAGCAATTCGCTGCCATTGGCGAACAGCCCTTGTAGGGTGACTTTCTCAAACAAGTCATCGCGGCGGGCGACAAATAATTGCATCGCCAATAATTCTTCCTGATAGCCGCCAACAACTTTTTCCGCCTGCACTTCAATGGTCGCATTTTCGCCGAGGAAATCGAAGAAACTGCCGCGCGCCCGTGGCGGCATAATAATCTCAGGGTTACCACGGGCAAACATCCCTAACGCATCCAACTGGTCGGCACTCACCTCAATCTGGCGGCCATCTCTATCGGACATCAAATTAACCACTAAATTCTGCGTCCGGCCCAGCGACACAGGTTTCATATCCAGCGTCGTCAAAACCCCTTCTTCAAAGGCCAGGCTGGCTTTTAATAATTCTTCGCCATCGACAAAGCCGCGCGTGCGTAGGTTTTTGATTTTGCCTGCCGCGTCCATCTCAAGCGCCGCGATTATCCGCGCCGCTTGCCCGACCGGTTTTTCATAAGCCAGCGGAATGGGCATTAGGCGGGCTTGCTCGAAATCGGCTTCGACACGATAGGCTGATGGTTTTTCCAGCGGCCCTTCGACCAGCACATTGACATGCGCCGTGCCATCCATGCGCAGGCCAGCCCAGTCAAAGCCGAGCTGTTGCAAATCCTGCGCTGTCACGTTTCCGGCCAAGGCGAGGCGCCCGGGTTTGACTTGCTCGTCTGAGTTCGGCTTGCGGAATGGCTGGCGCCATTCAAACCCGACATCGACCTGATTGGCCCTCGCACGGCCCATCATGGCCAAACCTTTTTCGCTGACCAGCGCATTGACCCGCCCGTCTGACAGCGCAAAACGACCCAGTCGGCCATCGACCGATAAATCTTCAGAGCCGCCTTCAAAGGTGTAACGCAGCGGCAATTTGCGTTGCTTTGGGTCCAGCCCGAGCGATAAATTCAGCCTGCCGTCGAAATGACCCTGCAGCCGTTCGACGTCGAAATTTGAATTGCGCATGGCCCGCATTGGCGGCTCACGCAATGCTTGCAGCACGGGGCTGATCTCGCCTTTGACGTCAAATTGCATGGTGGCGGGCGCCCCGGGCAGACGGAAATTGGCCATCTGCATACGGCCCGAGCCTAAGCTCAACACCGATGGTGCGGCCTCTGGGTCGGTTGTTTCTTGATCGTCCCAAACAAGCTGGCCGCCTTGCGTGACCATGGAGAAACTCTTGCCCTTGACCGACAAGCTGGCCGAGATGCCTTGCACCGGAGGCCACGTTTTCAGCGCCCGCACATCGGCCTTGCTGAAAGCCAAGCTGAGGTCCAAAGCGTCTTCGCGCAGCGGGGTGGAGCGTTCGCGGTTGATCAATTCATCGAGCCCGATGCGCAGGGTCAAAGAGCCGCCGGTCAGTTGCCCGGCCAGCATATTGGCATTGACCCAGTTGCGGGTTTTGCCACCAACCGCCACCGGCCATAAGGCCATCACGCCCTCTAACGGCATGGCGCTAAAGCGCGTCACAATATCAAAGGTCGGGTCTTGGTTGAGCTTGCTAATCAGGCCAGATGTTTTGGCACTGCCATGGGCGGTCTGAATATCCAGCACCTCAATCGACAAGGCCTGCGCCACCACATCAAACGACACATCGGCGGTGATGCGTTGCGCCGCGACGGGGGCGGCAAACAGCCCCTTTTCATCAATATAAACATCTGTCGCGGTGACCCCGACATGCACCAAACTAATCTGCCCGCTGGCTGAGCTTTGGTAATCCAGCGCGCCGGTCAGTTTGCCTTTGAAGCCGCCAATATCGAAATAGCCGCGCGAGATGATGAAATCATCAGTGGTGAAATCGGCATCAATGGTGAAATCAATCGCTTTGAACGGCACAGAAGCCGGTTGCAGGCTGACCTCGCCGGGCAGCACGCTAATCTCTGCTTGCGCTTTCAGCGGCGCACCGGTGGCGTCTAAATCGCCGGTGATGTGTCCATTGACCGGCAGAGAAATCGCCCGCAATGGCGCAAGAAAGCGGCTGAAATTGCCAACACTGCGCGGGTTTACATTTTCCATCGTCAGGTCAAAAGCCCCGCCCTGACCAAACTTCAACGTCATGCGCCCATTCAGGCGGCTCGGTTTGGCGTCTCGCGCATAGGCCAAATCAACGACGCCCTGCAAAGACCCTTCCTCGCGGAATATCAGAATATAAGAAGCGCCCTCTTGGGCGATTTCTCCGGCACTCGATTGCTGGGTTTGAATGCTGATATTTTGAATGTCGATGCGTCGCAAATAAGTCAACCAACTGGTCGAGGCTTGCGCCCGTGACGTATCGACGGCAAAGCTGGTCGGCGACGGCAGAGCCTCAGGGCTTGCCGACACAACATCGACGCTGCCAATCGACAAAGCCGAGATGGCGAAATCGCCATGCCGCCAAAACGCCGCCGCGCTCGGCTCAACATAAACATCGCCGAGGGTTAGTTTGAATTGGTCGTTATCGTCGAGCTGCACACGGCCAATGCCGAGCACTGGCGAGGGCTGGCTTTGCGACCAACTGAGCTGCAAACCTTGAACATCCACCGCCGCATCGGTGCGCTGGCTGATCAGCGCGCTGACTGGTCGGTCAAACCATGACAGCGGCACGGTGGTATAGCTGGCAATGGTGATTAAAAACACCAAAGCTACGCCGAGCGCGGCCAGCGCTATCGACATATATTTTAGAAATGATTTGGTTCTCGAAAAGAACACGCATTTACCCCGCAAAGCCGCTCTGTCTAGCTTGAAAAACTAGTCTGACAGTCCAAATTGGCATATACAATAATTTTCATCGCTGCGTAACCATTAGCCGCTTTTTAAGGATAAAAACATGACAAAATCTCTTGATATCAATAGCCCAGCCCCGTCCTTCACACTGCCCGCCGATGGTGATCGCATGGTCTTGCTGAAAGACTATGCCGGACAAAAACTGGTGGTGTATTTTTACCCTAAAGACAACACGCCCGGCTGCACCACCGAAGCGATTGAATTTAGCGCCCAGATGAAAGCCTTTTCAGCCGCCAACACCAGTATTGTTGGTGTCTCTGCCGATAGTGTGAAGAAACATGACAATTTTAAGGCAAAGCATGATTTATCGGTGACCCTGCTCAGCGACCCTGAGCACGCCATGCTCGAGGATTATGGCGTCTGGGTCGAGAAATCAATGTATGGCCGGCAATATATGGGCATTGAGCGGGCGACTTTCCTCATCGACGAAAAAGGCAAAATCATCCAAATCTGGCGCAAAGTGAAAGTCAAAGGCCATGTCGACGCGGTGCTCGCGGCGGCACAAGAATCCTAAGCCCCGCCATGACCGACACGCCATCTGATAGTATTGCCGAGCGGTCTCTGGCCGCCGCCTGTAAAGCCGTGCTGCTCACCGCTGAGGCGCGCGATAAGGCCGCCAAGGCACGCGCCGTGGCGGCGCAATGGCGGCATGGCGAATTGACTCGCGATCGCGCAGCGCAAACCGATTGGCCAGACCGTCCGGCCCGCCCCGACGCCCCTGAATTGCTGATGCCGCGCGATATGCCCCGCCGCCGGATGAGCGGGCTGCAAGGGCGCAAGGCGCAGCTTCACGCGCTGGCCCATATTGAACTCAACGCAATTGATTTGGCCTTCGACCTGATTGGCCGGTTTATCGACGCGCCGCTGCCGGATGATTTCATTGATGACTGGATGCAGGTCGGGGCCGATGAAGCGCGGCATTTCCTGATGCTCGACGACCGCTTGAACGAGCTTGATATGCGCTATGGCGACCTACCCGCCCATGACGGGCTGTGGGCGGCTGCTTTCTCCACCCGCGCCGATTTGCTGGCCCGCCTGGCGGTTGTGCCGCTGGTGCTGGAGGCGCGCGGGCTGGATGTAACGCCAGCAATGATGGATAAATTCACCGCTGCCGGTGACAGTAAAACGGCGAAACTTCTATCGGTTATTTTTGAAGATGAAAAAACCCATGTTGGGGCCGGAAAGCGTTGGTTTGATGTTTTATGCGCCGCCCAAGGCGTTGCCCCCGAAGTGTATTTTCACGACAAACTAAAGACCTATTTCACCGGCAAATTGAAACCGCCGTTTAATGATGCGGCGCGCCGCGAAGCTGGAATGCCGGAAAGTTTTTATCGCCCGCAAGAGCAGTAACAGGTTAGATTTCGGCCAACCCCAGCAAACACTTGCCTTTGCGCTGTTTTTTTGAGAAAACCTAGACTTAAAAAGAGCAGGAAGCGGCCAACTCATGTCCGAGATTAAAAGCTATTTGAACAACCTCTTTGCCGATCGGCAGCTTTACATCAGAAGCCAAGGCAATGTGCGGTTTATTTCCCTTTCGCGGCGCACGCTGCTGGCGATGAGTGGGCTGCTGGTCGCGGCCACCGCATGGGTCGGTGTGGCCAGCTATCACATGGTGTTTCAAGATGATATTGCCGCACAGCGCGAACAAGCGGTGCGCGCCCAGCAACGCGCCTATGAAAGCCAAATTGCCCAACTGCAACTGGCCTATGATGACGTCAATGCGCGGCTCGCCCTGACCACTGACTGGTTTAACGAAACCACCAATAACCTGGAAAAGCGTCACGACGAGCTTAATCAGGTGTTTGAGCAGCATGCGCGGATTTCCAGCAATTTGCGCGACATGCAAGAAACCTTTGCCAGCATCGCCAAACGCAACCAGCGCAACCGCAACAAAACTGAATTGGTCGGGCGTTCTGGGCAGGTCGGCGACATGCTGATTGAAAGCCGCACCACCACGCCGCCGGCGCCTGACGATGATGTGCAGCTATCGCAATTCGCCACACCCCAGACCAGCGAGCGGCAGACGCTCAGCGATGTGCCGCCACAAATTCACGCGCGGATTGATAGCCTCTCAACCCGCCAAAGCGATTTGCTCGACGCGCTGGAAGAAAGCATTGATGTGAAGGTCGAGCAATTTGAAGAATTGATTGCCGAGACCGACAGCATTGACACGGACAGCTTCATGGCCCGCATTCTCGACGCCGATGAGCGCGCCACCGGTGGCCCGTATATTCCGTTGGATGATAAAACCAACCGCAACACACGCCTGCACCAGCAGTTGTATCGCATTTCCAACAATCTCGACCGGTTGGAAAATCTCAGCAAGTCGGTTGCCGAACTGCCCTTCGCGCTGCCGATTCATGACTACCGCATTACCAGTGGCTTTGGTGGCCGCGTCGACCCGTTCACCAAACGCGCCGCTTTCCATTCCGGCGTTGATTTTGGCGCCGCGCGCGGCACCCCGGTTTATGCCACCCTGCCCGGCACAGTGGTGCGGGCGGGTAATAAAGGCCCCTATGGTCTGGTCGTCGAAATTGACCATGGCAATGGCTTCCGCACGCGCTATGGCCATCTCGACAAAAGCTATGTGACGCGCGGCCAATATGTCGAATTTCAACAGCGCATCGCCGATGCTGGCAATAGCGGGCGCAGCACCGGCTCGCATTTGCATTATGAAATTTGGTTCGACGGCAAAGTCCGCGACCCAAGCGCTTTTCTCAATGCTGGCAAACAAATTTTCAACATTGCCGAAGCGATTGAAAGCAACAGCCAATAACCCCCCAACCAAGGAGCCTCTAATGACTGACCTTACAAAGAAAAGAAAAGCCGCCCCGAGCATTTTGAGTCATGACATGCATGTGGTCGGACAAATTGTCTCCGATGGCGATATTCAGATCGAATGTAAATTGGATGGTAATCTTTTATCGCACGCCGTAACCGTCGGCGAAGACGCTGTGATTAGCGGCGAAATTTGCGGCGAAGTGGTGACCATTATGGGCCGTGTCGACGGCACCATTCGAGGCCGTCAGGTGCATTTAGCAGCGACCAGCGAAGTCACCGGTGACATTTACCATGAAGCGCTGGCGATTGAGAGCGGCGCCCATGTCGACGGTGTTGTGAAACGCGAAAAAGACCCGCTCAGCGGCACCACGCTGACCAAGCCGGTCGAGCCGGTTGCAGAAGCCGCCGACGAGGCCGGCAAAACAACCCATTAATTAATCAATATCTTCAACCGGCGCGCCGGCGTCGCCACTGACCCGCTGAGCCAGCGCCGCTTCCATGAACGGATCCAGCGCCCCGTCGAGCACGGCGGATGGATTGCCGCTTTCGACACCGGTGCGCAAATCTTTGACCATTTGATAGGGCTGCAACACATAAGAGCGGATTTGGTGGCCCCAGCCAATTTCGGTTTTTTGCGCGGCGTCTGACATTGCTTCTTCTTCGCGCTTTTGCAATTCCAATTCATATAAACGGGCCCGCAACATGCCCCATGCGGTGGCGCGGTTTTTGTGCTGCGAGCGCTGGTTTTGGCATTGCACCACAATATTGGTCGCCAAATGGGTGATGCGCACGGCGCTATCAGTGGTGTTCACATGCTGGCCACCAGCGCCGCTGGCGCGGAACGTGTCGATGCGCACATCCGATTCCGAAACATCGACCTCAATCGTGTCATCAACCACCGGATAGCACCAGACGCTGGCAAAACTGGTATGGCGGCGGGCATTGCTGTCGAAAGGCGAGATGCGCACCAGCCGATGCACCCCCGACTCGGTCTTGGCCCAGCCATAGGCATTATGGCCCTTAACCTCAATAGTGGCGGATTTGATACCCGCCTCCTCGCCGTCGGTTTGTTCGATAATATCGGCCTTAAAGCCCTTTTTCTCAGCCCAGCGCAAATACATGCGCAGCAACATGCTGGCCCAGTCTTGGCTCTCTGTGCCGCCGGCACCGGCATGCACTTCGAGATACACATCATTGCTGTCGGCTTCACCCGATAACAGGGTTTCGACTTCCATGCGCTCGGCGCGTTGCTGCAAAGCGGCCAACGCTTCTTCCGACTCGGTGACAATCTCGCTATCGCCCTCAGCCTCACCCATTTCGATCATGCCGATATGGTCATCCATTTCTGATTGCAGGCGGCGGCAGGTTTGAATGGCGTTTTCAAGCCGCGTGCGCTCGCGCATTTTGGCTTGCGCGGTTTCCGGATTGCTCCAGAAATCAGGGTCTTCGGCGGCGGCGTTCAACTCGTCGAGCTGGCGCAGCGCAGCGTCCCAATCGAGATGTCGGCGTAGCAATTCAATCGATTGCTTTATTTTTTCTACATAGTCATTTATTTCGGCACGCATTCTCGCCACTCCAAACTGACACCAACATAGTCAGCAATCATTTTTAGTAAAGCCCACCTGTGCCGAGGCCGACGCCTTCATCTTGCCCACGGCTCGGCGTCGCACCTGTGGCCCCGCCAATCACCGCTTGCTTGGTGTCGCGCGATGGCTGTGTGCCGACTTTGAAGGCTTCCAGAATGACGGTCTCATCATCGGGCGCGGCCAATTTGCCGGTCTTGGCATTAATCCGCACCAAGCTGACCCCTGAGGGAATACGAAATGGCGGGGTCTGCATGGTTTTTACCGCATCGGCCATAAAGCTTTTGAAAATCGGCGCCGCCACACGCCCGCCCGACTCGCCATCGCCGAGCGGTCGGTTGTCGTCATAGCCGACATAAACCCCGACGGCTAAATCTGCCGTAAAGCCGACAAACCACGCATCGCGGCTATCATTAGTGGTGCCGGTTTTACCGGCCAAAGGCCGCCCCAGCGTGCGAATACTGCGGCCTGTGCCGCGCTTCACCACGCCCTCTAGCATCGACACCATTTGATAAGAGGTTTGCTCAGAAATTACCCGCTTGCGTTGATCGGGCAAATCAGGCGGGGTTTGCCCGCTCCAAGTGTCGGCCACGCAACCAACACAGGGGCGCTGGTCTTGCCGGAACAAGGTCTTGCCATAGCGGTCTTGAATGCGGTCGATGAATATCGGCTCAATGCGTTTGCCGCCATTGACCAGCATCGCATAGGCAGACGTCAGGCGGATAAGCGTGGTTTCACCGGCCCCCAGCGACATCGCCAAGACGCGCGGCATAGAGCGGTGAATGTTAAAGCGGCGGGCATAGTCGCGGACTTTGCTCATGCCGATTTCCTGCGCCAAGCGCACGGTCATCAAATTGCGACTTTTTTCCATACCCAATCGCAATGTCGACAGGCCGTAAAAACGACGGGCATAGTTTTCTGGTTTCCAAAGCCCGCGATCATTGCCCTGCTCCATGACAAACGGCGCATCAAGCACCAGACTGGCCGGTGTGAAGCCGCTATCCAAAGCGGCGGCGTAGACAAATGGCTTAAACGCCGAGCCGGGCTGACGACTGGCTTGCGTGGCGCGGTTAAATTCGCTGGCGCTAAAACTATAACCGCCGACCATCGCCAGCACGCGGCCTGTATGCGGGTCAAGCGCCACCAAAGCACCATTGACCTCGGGCACTTGCTGTAATTCATATTGCGCATTGTCGCCCTTGGCCGAGACCCAGACAATATCGCCAACCTGCACCACATCTGTGACCGCCTTGATGCGCGGGCCGATGCGCTTATAGGTGTTTTGCGGCGATGGTGCGGCGCGGGCCCATGTCACGCCCGATAGCGGCACTTCGCCAATCTCGATTTTATCTTCAAAGGTCAGTGCCCTGGTGACGCGCGGGCGCAAGCCAATCGAGGCTGATTGCCCATCGACCGACAGCACCACGGCCAGCCGCCACGGCGCCAAATCAGTCGGGATGTCTATTTCGGTAATCCGCGCCCACCATTCTTCCAGCGTATCTAATTGCGCCACCGGCCCGCGATAACCGCGCCGCCGATCATAGGTCACCAGACCACTGCGCAGAGACCGCAGCGCCATTTTTTGATAGTCGCTATTCAGCGTGGTGCGGATTGACAGCCCACCGCGATAGAGCTGGCGGCCGCCGTAAATGTTATAAACTTGGCGGCGCACTTCTTCGACAAAATGCTCGGCCGCATAACGCTGAATGCCGCTGACCTGCTCGACCACCTGCAAATCGCTACTGGCCGCATAAACCGCCTCATCGCGGGTGATGTAATCATTCTCCATCATCCGTTCGATGACCCAATTGCGCCGCGCAATGGCGCTGTCGCGGCGGCGGAACGGGTGATAATTATTCGGCGCCTTAGGCAGCGCCGCCAGATAGGCGGCTTCCGCCACCGTCAAATCGCTGAGCGGCTTGCCGAAATATTTCAGCGACGCGGCGGCGACCCCGTAACTGCCCATGCCGAGATAGATTTCATTCAAATAAAGCTCAAGCAATTGGCGTTTGCTCAACGTGCGCTCAAGGCGCAACGCCAAAACCGCTTCTTTGAGTTTGCGCTCCAGCGTCACATCGCTGCTCAGCAAAAAGTTTTTCGCCACTTGCTGGGTTATGGTCGAGGCGCCCTCAAGGCGGCGGCCGGTCAGCACATTGATGACGTTCTGCCCCGAGGCACGCACAATGCCCGCCAGATCAAGGCCAAAATGGTCATAAAAGTTTTTGTCTTCTGCCGCCAGAAAGGCATTGATTAAATGCTCCGGCACCACTTCAATCGGCACAAACAAACGGCGTTGCTGAGCATATTCAGCAATCAATCCGCCATCGCCAGCATGGGCGCGGCTCATCACTGGTGGGGTGTAATTTGTCAGATGGTCATAATCCGGCAGCGTGCTGGTCATGCGATACAAAAACAGCACCAGAACAAACAGCCCGATTGCGCCGGCGGTGACCAGCACACCCGCAATTTTACCGAGATATTTCATCATGCCTTTTTGCTTTCTTCCGATGCCGACAGCCTAAACCACAAATAAGGCCAGGCTGTGGCACAATCAATAGTCAGTTAACGGGCATACTCAGTTAACGGGCAATACCCAGTTAACGGGCCAGCCGCGCCACTCGGTTGGGGCTGAAATACGCATTCACCGATTTAACCAGCCGCTCTGCCAGTTTTTTCCGCCATGCCGACGACGAAAGCTGTTTTTCGTCGCTGCTATTGGTCAAAAACCCAAGTTCAATCAGAACCGACGGCACATCCGGTGCCTTCAGCACTCGAAAACCGGCAAACCGATGCGTCCGGTCGAGCAGCCTTGTCGCCCCGCGCGCCTCATTGACGACAATCTTGGCAAACTCGACCGATAGGTTTTTGGTCTCGCGTTGCGCCAAATCAATCAGAATATTGGCCACTTCGCGCGGTTGGTCGTCGAAATCAATACCGGCGATAATGTCGGAGCGGTTTTCCTTTCGCGCCAAAGCGGCGGCCTCATGGTCAGAGGCGGTTTCCGACAAAGTATAAATCGACATGCCGCGTACCGATTTGCGCTCAATCGCGTCGGCATGAATGGAAATGAATAAATCGGCGTCATGTTTGCGGGCAATCGTCACGCGCTGGCGCAGCGGAATATAAATATCGCGGTTGCGTGTGAGATACACCTCATAGCGCCCCGTATTGCGCAATTGGCGGGCATATTCGCGGGCAAAGGCCAGTGTGACATTCTTCTCTCTGGCGTGGCGGCCCAGCGCCCCCGGATCGACGCCGCCATGGCCAGCGTCAATCACAATCACTGGCTTCTCACCAGATTCGCGTCTTTTAGACGGCGATTTGAGTTCCGGCTCAGGTTGCGGGGCGGGCGCCGCGACGCTTTGCTTCTTGGCCCTGTCATCTTGCACTTGTTGGCTAAATTTGCTGGCGCTGGTCTCGGTCAAATCTATAACAAAGCGATGCGGCAGGCCCGATGCAGGGGCCAATGTGAAACTTTTGGCGACCACCGCCGGACGGCTCAAATCAATCACCAGACGGCTTTGTGTGTCGGTGAAATGGCCGAAGCGAATTTTATTGATTAGCCCTTGCGCTTTGGCTGAGTTGTCATCTGACGGCCACACTACGGTGGGGAAGTCGATGACCACGCGGCGCGGATTATCCAAGCTGAAGATTTTGAAGCTGACATTTTGCGTCATGTCGAGCACCAGTCGCGTGCGCTCTTTGCTCGCACCGATTCGCAGGCTGCTAACTTCCGGGGCAGCCGATACTGACGACGCAAGAAACAGGCTCACAACAAAAACATGCGCGAAAACCTGCCATATCGAGCGCTTAAACCGTAAAAAGGTGGTTTTGTTTGCCATTTATCCGTTCATTCAGCGCTGTGACCGCGACTCACGGCCG
>JAHEIG010000063.1 GCA_024639515.1 Rhodobiaceae bacterium
AATGCCGCAAGCAATGGCCAGTACATTTTTAATCGCCCCGCCAATTTCGGCACCAATAATATCGTCGCTCAAATAGGGCCGGAAGCCGGATGAGCCAATCTCGTCGCACAGTTTTTCGCCGCGCGCCGCATCGCGACAGGCCAGCGTCACGGCGGTTGGCAGACCGCGCGCCACATCGGCGGCAAAACTCGGCCCCGACAGAACAGCGATTTGCGATGGCGCGATATAGTCTTCAGCCATTTGCGACATTAGTTTCAAACTGTCGCGCTCAACCCCTTTGGCGCACAGCACCAGACTGGCGTCGGCGCGCATCAGCGGCGCCAGTTGTTCGACCAAGCGGCGGGCAAATTGCGCCGGTGCGACCATTAAAATGGTCTGGCAGTTGGCCAGCGCCGCCAGCTCTTGCGTGGCGATAATATTTTCCGGCAAGTCGACGCCGGGCAGGAAGGGCACATTTTCATGTTGCTGGTTAATTGAGGCGAGGGTTTCGTCTTCGCGCACCCATAGGGTGATTGGCATGGCATGGCGTCGCGCCAAGACACTGGCCAGCGCCGTGCCCCATGCGCCGCCTCCGATTACGCCATAGCCGCCTGCGCCGCTGTCATTGGGTGTCGTCATTGAAAAAACCTCATTGAGACCGTCCTCTTGCATAGCTGGCTCGACAAACAGATGCAAGCCCGTCAGCGTCACCAGCCGACTTGTATCTGCTGGCATCTGGCGGCATTTGTCGCCATTGGGTTGTGGCGCATGTGGACAAGTTAAGTTTTTGTGAATAATTTATTGATTGTTCATAGTTTTGTGATAACTTGCCCGGATGGCTGAAACAGACTTGATCCGTGAAAACATCATTTCGGCAGCGCGTGAGCGTTTCCGGCATTATGGCTACCCAAAAACAACGATTGCTGAAGTGGCTGGTGATTGCACCATGTCGGCTGGCAATATCTATCGGTTTTTTAAAGGAAAAATCGATATTGCGGTAGAAATCGCCCAGCGCGAGTCGCTGCGGTCGGTGGAAGTGGTCGAGGCGGTGATGGAATGCCCGTATCGCACGTCGCGCCAGCGTCTCGAAGAAATTGTCTTTGCTGATCTGCGCTATACATTCCATCTGTTGGAAAATAGGCCGAAAGTGCTCGAATTGGCGCAAATCGTGGTGCGTGAGCGGCCACAATTCCAGATTGAAAGCTTCCGCCGCGAGCGTCGCGCCTTCCAACGGATCCTGCGCGAAGGCCAAGCCTCCGGCGAGTTTACCATTGATAATCTGCCGCAAACGACCATTGCCGCGCAGTCTGCGACGCTGAAATATCGCTATGCCCAGCTATTTACCAATCAGACGCTAGGCGAGCTGGAGCGCGAGCTTGCCAATGTTCTGACGCTGATTATGCGCGGCCTTATCCATCGCAAAGACGGCAAGCTGGTGCCGCCGACAGAAATTCCCGGTGAGATTGCCGAACAGCAAATGCCGACCGACTTTTAAGCCCCCCTCCGCAAGTCCTTCCCAGCCGCTTCCCCCTATCCTTCTCAGGCCCAAACTTAGGCCCGAACTTAGGTTCGAACTTAGGCCCGAGCTTCATAATCTGTCACTTTTAGAGACTTATTTGTCGCGTGATCTCCGGTGTTTGGGGTTTTCCGGCTTCGAAAACCAACAGAAAATGCACTGAAAAGCCCCGCCAAACGCTAAAATCGGCCCTAAAGATGTTAAAAAGACATATTGTTGAATTTCCGATAAATTAATTATAAAATTAAAACAATAGCTTATGAGAAAAATAGCAAAAAATCGAAAAAAGTTGAATGATTTCAAAAATATTCATTGTTTTTTATTCTATGGTGCCCTATATAATAGACATAACGCGGTAAAGCGTTACCCGAAACTGACTTTGTAAGAGATACGATATGAACAAGATTTTAGACATCCTCGGCCGCTCCGTTAACGGACCCGCCGTGGCAACTGGTCTTCTTGCTCTTTATGGTGTGGCTCTTGTCACCCAAGAGGTTGTAGGAATCACCATTATCTAACAGCTGCCCTCCCGGCTCTTAGATTTACCCCGGATATCTTCCTCCCAGATATCCCATATGGCCACCTCCCGGCCAGATAGTAAGCACCGATGGTCCTCCCCCATCGGTGCTTTTTCTTTTCTCACTGAATTTGTTAAATCAGCCCGGCGAGACATCGGCCAGTGGCCAACGGGCGCGGGCAGGGGCGGCCATGGCGTCGGCCTCGAGATATCCTGCCGCCAAACGCTCAGCACCGGCCCAGGCAATCATCGCGGCATTATCCGTGCACAGCGCGGCTGGCGCGACATGCAGGGTGAAATTATTTTCGTGACACAGAATTTGCAGCCGCTGGCGCAAGGCGCTATTGGCGGCGACGCCACCGGCGATGACGAAATCTAACGGATCTTGCGGTCCGACGCGGACGCTAAATTGGGCCATCGCATTGGCGCTGCGATCGGCCAAGCAATCGAGCACAGCGGCCTGAAAGCCGGCGCTTAAATCATCAATGTCTTGGTCACTCAAAGGCTGTAGCTTTTCCGCCTGCTGGCGCAGGGCGGTTTTGAGGCCCGAAAAAGAGAAATCGCATTGTGTGTCGGTTTGTTTGTCGCCGAGCAAGGGGCGCGGCAGGTCAAACCGTTTGGCTGTGCCATCGGCCGCCCGCTTTTCAATCTCCGGCCCGCCGGGATAGCCAAGCCGCAACAGTTTGGCGGCTTTGTCAAACGCTTCGCCGACGGCGTCGTCGCGCGTCGTGCCGAGGCATTGATAATCGCCCAATCCGTGCACCGCCACCAATTGGCAATGCCCACCCGACACCAGCAATAGCAAATAAGGAAACCCCAAATCTCCAGTCAGCCGCGCCGTCAGCGCATGGCCCTCCAGATGGTTGACGGCGATAAACGGCTTATTGGCCGCCAGCGCCAGCGCTTTGGCCGTGGCCAGGCCAATCAACACGCCGCCAATCAATCCCGGCCCCGAGGTCGCGGCAATGGCGTCGACGTCCTCAAGCCGCATCTCGGCCTGCTGCAAGGCGGCGGCGACTAAATGGTCGAGCTGGCTCAAATGCGCCCGCGCCGCAAGCTCGGGCACCACCCCGCCATAAGGCGCGTGCATGTCGATTTGGCTGAGCACCACATTGGATAAAATCTCGCCGCCGCTGGCAACCTGCGTGGCGTCGCCATCCATTGCCACCGACGCGCGGATAATCGCCGCGGCGGTTTCATCGCAACTGGTTTCAATCCCCAAAACGGTCAGCTCGCCTGCCATTATGTCCCTTTGCTTGCCTGTCGACCTAAACTGTTTGGCCTGCGACCTTGCGGGCGCTAACCAATCCTTTGACGAGACTTTATATATGCGCTAGGCAAAATGCCAAGTTATTATAGGAATCGTTATGGACCGGCAGATAAATATTGGAACCCGCGCATCGCCTTTGGCCTTGGCGCAAACAACTATGATCCGGGAAGAATTGCAGGCCGCCCATGGCTGGGACGACGACACCATCAGAGCCCATGAACTGATTACCCGAGGCGATGCAATTCTCGATAAGCCGTTGGCAGAGATTGGCGGCAAGGGCTTGTTTACCCAGGAGCTGGAAGACGGTCTGCGCGATGGCGAGCTGGATTTGGCAGTGCATAGTTTGAAAGATCTGCCGACCGAAGATGCTGCCGGTTTGACGCTGGCGGCGATTTGCCCGCGCGAAGATGTGCGCGATGTGTTTGTGCCGCGCGAAGGCTTGCGCTTTGACGCCGCCTTGCTGACGGCTGAGGGCTTGTCGGCTTTGCCGCAAGGTGCGAAAATCGGCACTGCCTCTTTGCGTCGACGGGCGCAATTATTGCGCGCCCGACCAGATTTACAGATTTCTAGCCTGCGCGGCAATGTTGGCACGCGGCTTGTCAAAATTATTTCTGAAGGGCTGGACGGCACGATTCTCGCCATGGCTGGCCTAAATCGCCTCGCCATGATGCCCCATGGTGCAGTGCCGCTTGACCCCGACTTGGTTATTCCAGCCGCCGGGCAGGGCGCCTTGGCGGTGCAGTGCCGCGCCAATGATGACGAGATGCGCGGCTGGCTGGCCGCCCTTGAATGCGCCGAAACACGCGCCCGCGTCACTGCCGAACGCCATTTCCTCAATGCGCTGGATGGCTCGTGCCGCACCCCCATCGCGGCGCTGGCCCAGATTGGCGATGATGGCCAACTGAGCTTGCATGGCCGCTTATTATCTGATGATGGCGACGACTGGGCCGAGGCCAGGCAAACCGCGCCGCTGGCCGACGCCGCAGCCCTTGGCGTCGCCTTGGCCGACCAGCTAAAGGCTGAAAAACCCCATTTGGTCGCGCGCGGCTGAGGCTCTTCATATGAAACTGCTGATTACCCGCCCTGTCGACGACGCTGAAACGCTTGTCACGCAGTTGCAGGCAATCGGCATTGATAGCCACCGCGCGCCGCTGATGACGATTGTCGCAACGCCGCAAAACCTGCCGGCTGTTGAGATTGTCGGCGGCATCGCCTTTACCAGCGCCAATGGTGTGCGTGCTTTGAAGGCGCAGATCAGTGACCCGACATGGCAGGCTCTGCCAGCCTATTGCGTCGGCCCGCAAACGCTGGCGGCGGCGCAGCTTGCTGGTTTTACCAACAGCCATCAGGGCGGCGGCGATGTCGCGGCCTTGGCCGAGCTTATTGGCCAGCTACATGGCCCGCAGGCAAAACCGGTGTTGCATATTGCCGGCTCGCATGTCGCGGGCAATTTGCTTGGCCTGCTGGCGCAAGCCGGCATTACGGCGCAAAAAGCCGTGCTCTATGAAGCGCGAGAAATCACCGCCTTCGATGCCGAGACAGCCGCCGCGCTGGGGGCTGGTGGGCTAGAGGGGTCACTCGATGCTGTGGTGCTATATTCGCAAAGAAGTGCGCGGGTTTTTCTCGCCCTGTGGGGCCAGCTCGACGCCCCCAAGCTGATAGCTTATTGCCTGTCGCCAGTGATTGGTGAGTTGATGCAGGCGCACGGGTTTGAGGTTGCGGTGGCGGCCCAGCCGGACGAAAAATCAATGCTCGCCCTGTTGGCCGAAAGCCAATAACCGACGCTTGCCAATTGCCTTGCATAGCAAATAGTTTCATTATGACCCATGGCTAAAAAAAATCGATCAGCTAAACGCCAAGAAGAAATTATTCCGCCGGAAAACGGGGCCAGCGAGCCGAGCGACGAGGCGCGCCGGATTCCACCGATCATCGACCAAGATGACCGCTCGTTGCTGGCCCGTCTCATCGGGCCGGTGGTCGAGCGCGTGAAAGATACGCCGCGGCAGTTGGCGGATATGCTGACGCGGTTTTTCAATCGGCTGGTGTATTGGCTGAAGCGCCTCATCTTGGCCAGCGCCCTTGTGGCGATGTTATTATTGCTGGCGGCGCAATTCATCAGCCCGCAGCAAAGCTATAATATATTGCATTGGCAAAACCTGACGCAGCGGGCCGCTGGCCTGCTGGGGCTTGAGCCGATAGACGGTCAGGGCACGCCAGAACCTGTCGAGACAGCGACGGAGATTGCTGCTGAGACACAAACTACCCCGCCTACGCAGACACTTGCGGCCGAAACCCCAGCCGCTTCTGAACAGACGGCTGACGTGGAGGCACCCTCAGTTGCGGCGGTTGAGATGAGCGAAATTTTGCGGGCCGAGCGGGCCCAAAACGCCGAGACCCGCGCCGCCTTGGCGGTTAGCCGCCTAGAACTGGAAGCCTTGCAAGCCGCACGCGACGCACAGGCAGCACTGGCCGACGAACCCGTCGACGTGCCTGTCGCTGAACCCGTCGCTGAACCCGCCGCAAAAACGGAGGCTGTTATCGCCGCGCCCTCTCCAGCCAGCCTTGCGGCTGATTTAGTTTGGCGGCTCGATGCCGGTCTGCCTTTCGCCGCCGCGCTGACGGCCCTGCCGCGTTACCTGTTAGATGCCGCAACATTGGATCGCCTCAGGGCGCATGAAAACGGCGCGCCGACTTGGGCGCTGTTGCAACAAAACTATGCGCAACTGCGCGCCGCCTTGGCAACGCCTGCTGCGCCTGTCTCTCCCAATGCGCCAGAAACCGCCCCGCCTGCTGCCTTCACGTGGGTGCAGGAAACATCACGCGGGCTGGTACAAATAAAACAGGTGGCGCCTGAGATGCCCGCCGCCCCGCCGCAAGCGATGCTTATCGCGCAACTCGACGCGGCGATGGCGCAAGGCGATGTGGCGCAGATGCGGGTGCTGCTTGCCAACCAACCACCAGCCCCCGACGCGGCGCTATATCCGGCATGGCAGGGTTTCTATCAGCAGCTTGACGATTATCTGGCGCTGCGCCCCATCCTCGCCCGTCTGCAGCAGGCGGCTTTATCGGAGCCGCGCCAATGATCCGCCTGACCCTCTCTCTTATTGTCTTGGTGGCGCTGGTGGCGCTGGTCACCTATGTGGCCAATTTGCCGGGCCATGCGCAAGTGGTGCTCGGCGGCTATCAATTAGACGCGCCAGTGTCGGTGCTTATCGGCCTATTGGTGTTTGCCATGCTGGCCCTGCTGACGCTGGGGTTGATTGTGCAATTTTTCATTGGCCTACCGGGGCGCTTGCAGGCGGGGCGCGCCATCAAGCGGCAGGCGCAAGGCGAATTGGCGATGGCCACGGCGCTGATGGCCCTAGCTCGAGGTGACGCCAAAGCGGCTGGCGATGCGACTGCGTTGGCGCGGCAAAAATTACCGCAAAAAGCCCTGCCGCGTTTAATGGCGGCGCAGTCGGCCCTGTTGGAAGGGCGAGCCGAAGCAGCGGCGGATGAATATCGGCAGATGCTTTATGGCGAGGCTGATGCGGCGCAAAAAGCACTTGGCTTAGAGGGTCTATTTTATATCGCGCGGCGCAATGGCGCCGATGCCTTGGCGCAAAAATATGCCACGCAAGTGCTCGAGTTGACCCCTAAATGCACATGGGCGCTGGACGGATTGATGGCGCTGGCGGTGAAAGAAAACGATTGGCAAGCGGCTGAGACTTGGTTGCGGCGCTGGGCCCGCTGCGGGGTGAACCGGCAAATGATCCGCCATCGCCGCGCCGTGGTGCTATTGGCCGAGGCGCAAGATGCGCTGGCCGAAGATACCAAAGACAGCCGCACCAAGGCGCTACAATTGGCCGAAAAAGCCAGCGCGCAAAACCCTGACTTGGTGGCGGCCAAGGCGATGGTTGCGCGCTTATATGGCGAGAAGGGCGGTTTGGTCAAAGCCCGTCGGGTGTTGCGCCAAGCCTGGGCGCGCGCCCCGCACCCTGAATTGGCCCAAGCCTGGCTTGATTGCTATGCCGACCAACCGGCCACCCAACGTGTGCGGGCGGTGTCTTCTTTAACCGGCAAAAACCCCGAACATAAAGAGAGCTATATCCTCCGCGCCCGTGTCGCGCTGGCGGCGCAACGTTGGACGCTGGCCCAGACCTTGCTGCAGAAACAAATCGACAGCATTGAGAGCAAAGCCGATATATCGCGGCGTTTGTGTCTGCTAATGGCCGATGCCGAAAACGGCTTGGGCGATTTAGCGGCGGCGCAAGTGTGGCAAGACCGCGCCCGACGCGCGCCTCTCGAGGCGGGCTGGATGTCGGCTGGTTTGCGGCTAGATGGCTGGCAGGCTGTGTGCCCGGTGACTGGCAATCTGGGCACTGTCGAATGGGGGCATCATGAAGGCCCGCAAGCCCCGCTTCTGGTGGCGCCGTCTTAAGCAACCAGTCTTAAGATAAGCCGTGCGCCGGGCTAGGCTTGTTCGCCTTGGCTTTTTTCCAATTGTCGGCGATACATGATGTCTTGCAGTTTGTGCAGCCAGCTATGTTTCAGGTCTGAGAAGGTGCCGCGACAGCAATAAAAATCTCTCAGACGTTTGCCGTCTGCCCGATATGCAACTTGCTCATAGATACATTTTTCCATGGCGAATAATTTATAATTATTGTCCTGCTTCATGCGCATCAGTTCGGGGAAATCATAGACAAACTGAAATTTATAACGCGACGATTGACGCATTTTCGCGATGATGGGGTCATCTTCTGGCATGTCGGACATGATATAAATGTCGGGCGGGAATTTCTGATGTTTCAGATGCGCTATGACATTGAAGGGCTGCGTGGCCAAATTAAAAATCAGGCCAGAATCCCGAAGATTGCCGACAATCAGCCGATCGGTGCGTCTGAGATGAACGCATCCCTTTATCCCATGTTTTGCGATGAGAGCGCGGGCTAAATCATGCAGCCTGCGATTGGGGGCTATGGTGACGTCGGGTTTAAACATGGCGCGCAATTCGCCAAACTTCATGCCGTCGCCGATGCGGCGCAAATGCTTTATTTTGAGAATCTGGTGGTCGGGAATGCCATTGGCGCTGAGCAAGACGTCGACCGGGCGACCGGCTATTTTAATGTCTTGCAGGTCATAATAGTCAGCCCAATCAAGCGCAATGCGGCGCCCTGCATTGTGCATCGGTTCAAGCATGCTTTGCGGCAGAATGAGTTGCAGCCCCAGCCAATCGGCCAGCGTGATATAGGTGCTCAATTGGAGGAAGGTTTGATCGTTCAACCCAGCTGGCACCAGTCCGTCGAGATGCAAGGCGCGGGTTTCGGCGTGGAAATGATCTTCGGCCACCGCCCCGTCCTCTGCCAATTGCAGGTTTTGTTTTACGAAGGCCAGCCGTTCAGCAAACGCCACTATTTGTATCCCCTACTGCTTCACTGATGACACTGACACGTCACGGTCTTGTCATCACCCTCATTACCCTCATTTAATCACGAGACGCTAACCTTGTCGCCCAGCCACGGCGGCGGTCAATGGTTTCTTCTAAAGGAGAAATGGTGCCGCCTAGGTGATTCGAACACCTGACCCCATCATTACGAATGATGTGCTCTACCAACTGAGCTAAGGCGGCCTGCCATTTGCTCCTCTCTCTATATCATAACTCGCCCGACAGTGTCTTTGGCTGTTTCACCCACGCGGCTTTGGTTTGGCCCGGCCATTGACGATTGCCGACGGCACTTTTTTTAAACTCTCCTTTCGGTGCAATGGGCCGCGATGGGTGTCGCCAATGGCGCCGTTTTAAGTGCCTGATAAGAGGGTTTTTTGGGGGTGTGGCATTTTTGCATCAAAAATTGCGCTCGAACATAAATACTATTTTTATTGGATTAAGCGGTTGACGCGTGTCGATTTAGAGATGCAAGCTAAACGTGTAAAGAAAGGCGTATTCGTGTACAGCGTGTGGAGGCACGGACGGATACGCTTTTGTAAGAGGGAGCGTATAAGGAGGGCTTCTATGTTTAAAAATAAATTAAGATTACTCGGAATGAGTACGCTTGTCGGGGCAGGGCTATTAGCTTCGGGTCCAGCAAGTGCATATAATATGCGTCTGGGCGATTTCGACGTCCAAGTCGACACAACCTTGTCGGCAGGTATTTCGTGGTTGATGAAAGATGTAAACAAGCAATACTTGCCTATTTCGAATGGCGGGCCTGCTGATGGCAGTGCTTACGGATCGCCACTCGCACCTACAGAATGTACTATTGAGTATGGCGCATATTGCCAAGAACTGGTTGCGCGTCCGAATTTTGATGGCAGCATTAACACCGATGATGGCCGGTTGAACTTTGACAAAGGCGACCCTTTCTCAGCTCCACTGCGGATGACCACAGAAATTGAAGGTCGTTCAGGAAACATCACCGCATTTGCGCGCATAAACGTGTGGCATGATATTGTTGCGATGGATGAAGACGCTTTCAACCGTGGCGGTGACCTTTCTAACCGCGGTGAAGACAATGCCGGCCAAGACATTGAGCTGCTCGATGCCTATGTTTCTTATGATGGCGACTTTGGCGATATGCCCTTCACAATCAAAGCCGGTCGTCAAGTAATCAACTGGGGCGAAGCAACCTTCATTCCTGGTGGCAACTCATCATTCAACCCAATTGACGTAGCTGCGCTTCGTCGTCCGGGTGCTGAAATTAAAGAAGCTTTGCTTCCCGTTGAGGCTCTCTATGGTTCCTTGGCGATTACACAAGACCTGACCGTTGAGGCTTATATCGGCGGATGGGACGACTATCGCTTGGAAGCAGGCGGCACACCAAATGCAATCAGTGACTCGTTCACGCAAGGCACGATTTCCGGTAACGGAATCAACCAATACTTTGTTGGTGGTGGCTTTGGTTCAGGTGATAAATTTGCCTGTGGTGATATCACCTCATTTGCAACCGGTCCTGCCTATCAGCAGGTATCTTATGGTGTAAATTCGGCGATTAGAGCAATCGACGGCGCTGTAAATTGTGACGAGAGTCCAAATATGGACGTTCTCAAAAACTGGACTGTAGGTTCAACTGAAGCAGAGCGTATCGCCGCTGGCGACACGTCTGACGTGAATGGCATCGAAAATAAAGAAGGCGATGACTCTATCGGTATTGCTATTCGTTATTATGCTGAAAACCTTAATTCAACTGAATTCGCCTTTTACTACCAAAAAGGCGACAGCCGTCTTCCGTATATCTCATACAATACGCAAACCAGTGACACGAAAGCCTATTCTGTTGGCAGTAGATCGTCGACTGTTGGTCGTGGTGTAGGTGCGGCTGGCTGTGCAGGTATGTATGCGCCAACTGGCGGCAAGTTGTTTAGTCCAGCTTACTCGGCTGTTGCGGTTCAAGATAGCAAGGGCCTTTTGATGGATGCTGGCGTTCAGGCTGTGGCTGACTCAGTGGCGGCTGGTCTGGGTGCGATTCTTCCGGGCTATGCACGTAGTGCAACACCTGGCCTGAATATGGGCTACCTGACGGAAACCAATTGCTTGCTTTCCCTGGGTCAGATCAATAGTGCGGCGACGTTTGGCAGTGCTTATGACCCACTGGGTCAACAACATACAGGTGCTACAAATATTGGCGTAGCATATAACTTGGAACTATACGCTGAGTTTCCTGAAGTTGAAACCTATGGCATGAGCTTTAACACGACACTTGCTGGTTGGGGTGTACAGGGTGACTTCACTTATCGCCCTGAGGTTCCACTGCAGTTCGATACGGACGTGCTTACAATTTCGGGTCTGTTTAATGCCTGTGCCTTTACAGGTGTTGGCGCCTTCGAGGGTGTCTACTTGTCAGGCAGTACCTATAATAATGAGTTCGGCACTATTTACCCGCTCTAATCCTATTGTCTCCGCATTGCGCTCGGATTTGGGCATTTTCCTGACTGAATTCCAAGGTGTCTATATTGATGACATTGAGTTTGAGCGCGGCAACACTGGTGGCCTAACTAGTGCAGCTGTGGGTGGAAACTCTGCTCGCACGAACGCTGGTGGCGATAAGGGCATTACGCCTCTGAACAATGTGTGCGTTGGTGGTAGTGACCTTCCGCTGAACGGTATCTTGTCAATTGACGACCGTACAGCAGGTGCAGCAGATGATGCCAATGATGACACTTACAAGGGTTTCTGTCGTCCGACAGACAGCTCTTGGGGTATCGTTCTCATGGCTCAGTTGCAGTACAACAACGTGTTTGGTACGCCAATCGGTCTTAAACCTACCGTCATCTACTCATCAGGTATTGATGGGTACTCGCCAAGCCCAATCGGCTTCTGGCGCGAGGGCCAAGGCAGCACAGCTTTCAGTCTGAATGCTGACTACCTGGGTCGTTGGAATGGTGCAATCTCTTACCGTACATATCACGGTGACGTGCACCGGACCAAGAACCTGGACCGTGACGTACTGTCTTTGAGCGTTTCTTACGCATACTAAACAGTGTCTTTTGGGGGCGGGTTCGCCCGCCCCTGATAACCAAATCTTTTGGAGGGAAATGAAATGAAAACCCAATTACTAACAACCGCCCTGACACTGAGCTTCGTCGCCAGTGCGGCTGTGGCAGATGTACCTGCCAATGTAGCCGACCGTATGGGCAAAGACCTGACACCAATGGGGGCCGAACAAGCCGGCTCTGAATCTGGTGTCTCTAGCTGGGGTGGGACGCCGATTGATGGCTCCAGTCTCCTGCAAGGTTATGACGGGGGCGCACTGCCAAACCCGTATGCGTCTGACAAGCCGCTTTACACCATCACAGCAGCAAATGCTGGTGAGCACGGTGACAAGCTGACTGTTGGTCAAAAAGCCATGCTGGACACTTACCCTGATACTTATAAGCTGAATGTTTATCAGTCTCGCCGTAGCTGTACCTATCCTGACTTCGTCTACAAAGCCGCTAAGCGTAACGCTACAGTTGGTAAAGTCGTCGACGGTGGTAACGGTATTTCGGAATCAATCATGGCTGCGCCATTCCCGATTCCGTCATCTGCTCTAGAAATCGTCTGGAACCACACACTGCGTTATCGTGGTGAGCGTGTGGCCCGTGACTTTAACTATGCAGCGCCAACGGCTGGTGGTGACTTCACACTGACGTTTACACGTGACGAAGTGGTGTTCCCGTATTCAAACGCACAAAACGCCCGCGCTGAAGATTTGAACAATATTTCGATCTACTTCGTGGCTTACACATCTGCCCCGGCCCGCCGTGCTGGTAACGTTGTGTTGGTGCATGAAACACTGAACATGGCTCTCGAAGGTCGTAAGGCTTGGACATATAGCCCGGGTACACGTCGTGTACGTCGTGCGCCAAACATTGCTTATGATAACCCAGTGACCAATGGTGACGGTCTTGGTACTTCTGACCAGTATGATGGTTATAACGGTGCCCCAGACCGCTACAACTGGACTGTTCAAGGCAAGATGGAAAAATTGTCTCAGCAGAACAACTACAATGCTGTTATGACGCCATACAGTGAGTTGCTTCAGAAAGGCCATGCCAGCTCTGATGCGATGCGTTACGAAATGCGTCGTCAGTGGGTTGTCGAAGGCAATCTGAAAGGTGGCGCCCGT
>JAHEIG010000065.1 GCA_024639515.1 Rhodobiaceae bacterium
TGGCGCGTAGCTCGCTATATGATTGGGTAATGTCTTGCCAGTTGAAAACACCGTCTGGCGCGATCTTTTGGTAATGGCTTATTTCCTTCGAGCAAAGCTCGCACTTCCCATCATAAAACACTGTAATCATTTTACTTTTACCTTCGTTTGACGACATCTCTGAGAGCAATATTTGACCTCATCCCAGTTTTTTTCCCACTTCTTGCGCCAGCTAAACGGGCGGGCGCAAACGGGGCACATTTTGCTCGGCAAGTCGGCTTTTTTGCGCATTACAAAGCCTCCAGAAAAAGCTGACTATCGTCCTCAATGGCCTGCTTTTTTGCCTCATCCATCTTGTCATAGGTGCGGTACATCATCCCCATCCTATGATTTGACTTAAGTTGATTGCGGTTGCGGGCAAGGAAATCCCAGTAGAGATAATTAAACGGGCAGGCATCGGGGCCGTTTTTCTGCGCCGCCTTATAGCTACAATTCTCGCAGTAATTGGACATTTTATTGATATAGCTACCGCCCGCCGCATAGGGTTTGCTGGCCAGATAGCCGCCATCGGCGAACAACACCATGCCCGACACATTGGGCAATTCGACCCATTCATAAGCATCGGCATAGACGCTGAGAAACCAGTCATTGACCTGTGCGGGCGCAATGCCGCTAATCAGCGCGAAATTGCCCAGCACCATCAGCCGTTGAATATGGTGGGCATAGGCGTTTTCTTTTGTTTCGCTCACGCATTGGCGCAGGCAGTTCATTTTGGTCTCGCCAGTCCAGTAGAAATCCGGCAAATCGCGGTCTGCGTTGAAGAAGTTCTCCTCGGCATAATCCGGCATTTTCAGCCAGTAAATGCCGCGAATATATTCGCGCCAGCCTAAAATCTGGCGAATAAACCCCTCCACCGCATTGAGCGGGGCGTGATTGTCCCGATAGGCTTGCTCCGCCGCCTCAATACATTCGAGCGGCAAAAGCAGGCCGCAGTTCAAGTAAAAGCCAATATGGGCGTGATACATCCACGGCTCGCCCTCAATCATCGCGTCTTGATAATCGCCAAATTGCGGCAGACGAAGGGCGATGAACTGGTTCAGCGCGTCGAGCGCGTGCTGGCGCGTGACCCCAAAGTGAAACGGTTCAATATCGCCAAAGTGATTGCTGAAGCGGCTTTCCACCAGCTCCATCACCTCGCTTGTGATGGCGTCAGGGGCCACACAATAGGGGGCTGGCACATCCAGCCCTTGCTTGGGCGGCTTGCGGTTTTCGGCGTCATAGTTCCATTTGCCGCCGACCGGCTCATCGCCTTCCAGCAGCACCCGATAGCGGCGCCGCATATCGCGGTAAAAATATTCCATACGCAACTTCTTGCGGCCATCGGCCCAGCTGGCGAAGTCTTCCGGCGAACACAAAAACCGATCATCAGGGCGAATCTCGACCTCAATACCAAGCTCATCCTGCCAGCTCTGCATATCGGCCAATAGGCGATATTCACCCGGCGATGTGACCACCAGCTTGGTGATTGCATGGGCGGCGATCATCCGCGCCACTTCGCCTTTGAAACTGCCAGCATTTTCGCCATCGTCTAATTTTGTGTAGCTTAGCGCGAACCCTTGCGCCTTTAGGCTATCAGCGAAATGGCGCATGGCGGAGAACACAAAGGCGATTTTCTTCTTATGATGTTTCACATAAGTGGCTTCATCCCAGACCTCGCAGATCAGCAACTTATCAGCCGCTTTGTCGCAATCGCTGAGGCTGGACAGTGAGGGCGAGAGTTGATCGCCGAGAATAAGCCGCAGCGTGGTCATGGTGTCACCTCTTGGCCATCCCACGCAAAACACTTACCGCTATCGGCGCTGGTTAGCGTGTCCAGCACATTCAGCATGTGCTCGGCGGCATAGGCGGGGGTGAATAGTTTTTCGGCCGCCACATTGCCGCGAAACGGGGCCGAGAGCGGGCTTTCGACCGTGCCCGGGTGCAGCCCAACGATAATCGCCTGCTTGTTGCGCCTTGCGGTTTCAATGGCGGTGGTGCGGATGACCATATTCAGCGCCGCTTTCGAGGCGCGATAGCCATACCAGCCGCCGAGCTGGTTGTCTGAAATACTGCCGACGCGGGCTGACAGGGCGGCGAACATGGCGGGTTGTTGTTTGTTCAGCTGTGGCACAGCGTGTTTGGCGACAAGCGCTGGCAAGATGGTGTTGGCGGCGAACAGGCGGTGGAATTTCTCGGCTGAGAGGTCGCGTAGAGATTTCTCCGGCGCCAGCGTGTCGTCATGCAACAGGCCGGAGGCGACGATCACCATATCCAGTGGCGCGCTTTGGCTGGCTTCGGCGATGGCGTCGGCCAGCGCGGCTTCGTCGTCATAATCGACAATATGGTTGGTGATGCGCGCTTGGCTGTCGGGCAGGGCACGGCGCGACATCACATGCATATGCGCCTGTGGGTGGCGTGCTGCCAAATGGGTGACAAAAGCCCCGCCTATGGCGCCCGATCCGCCAACAATGAGAGTGTTTTGCACCATTGCGCCTTCCTTCCGATGTGACATAGTTCGATTGTCGGGGGAAGGGTAATGAAAAGCGGTTTTTTCTGCGCGTCGTGAAAGCCGTTAAGCGCGGAACGGGTGCACCAGCAGGCGGGTTAGGCCGAGCATCCAAACCGCCACCAGCGTATGGAAAATATGCCAGCTCACATCGGGTGCCATAAACGGCGACTGCCGAAAGACAATGACGTTGAACAGCATTAATCCGGCGATGCAGACTTTCATGAAGCTTTCCAGTTGAATCTGCGGTGTGTGAAAGCCAACCCGCCAGATAAACACCAGCGACCACAGCAAAAACAGCGGCACCCGGGCCACTAGCACAAAGATGCACAGGCCAATGGCCAGCCCAGAGACGATGAGATGGCCGCGCGACCATTTTGTGTCGGCCAGCATTTGATGGGTAAGAGCCTGCATGGCGATAACCCCGCCCAAAGTACCGGCAAGGCGATGCAGATCGGCTAATTGATCTATCTGACCGCTGGGAAAGCGGACCACGCCGATAAACGCGGCGGCGCCGAAAATCAGCAAGCCAATGGCGGCGAAATGCAAATCATGGGCCCGCAATTGGCGCGCCCCGTAAAGTGCCGCAAGGACAATGAATAATTCAGTAATTGCGTAATGCGCCATGGCTTATTCGCCGGGGGCGGGGGTTTTGTCGGGCAGCAGGCCAGCGGCGCGCTTCATATCCTCTGAGGTCAGCCGCGAGCCGTCATGCGTCCAGCCCGGAGGGGCGATAATGTAGAGCAGGCGCTGCTTGAGAGTCAGGCCGCGTTTACATACGTCTTTGATAATCGACAGATATTCGTGGCCGAAAATAACCAATGGGTTGAAGGTGCCGACATCTTTGACCAAGCCATAATCTGGCAAGTCATTGGGGTCTTCGGCGGCAAATGTGCCGAACATTTTATCCCAGATAATCAAGGTGCCAGCATAATTGCGGTCGAGATATTGCGGGTTATTGCCATGATGCACTCGGTGGTGCGATGGCGTGTTGAACACCGCCTCGAACCAGCGCGGCAGTTTGCCGATGGTTTCAGTGTGCAGGAAGAATTGATAAATCGCGTTTACCGCACCACAGAAAATCACCATGATCGGATCAAAGCCGATAAGCACCAGCGGCACTTTCAAAATCGTCGTGCCGGTGAGGTGCTTAGTCCAGCCTTGCCGCAAGGCCACCGCCATAGAGAAGCGTTGGCTCGAATGGTGGATGACATGCATCGCCCACGGCCAGCGCACACGGTGGGCGAGGCGGTGGTGTAGATAATAGCGCAAATCATCAAGCACAAAACAGGCCACCAACGTGGCCACCGTCAGCGGCAGAGTCGTGATTTGATATTGCTGCGCCCAGACCAGCATGGCCAGCGTCAAGAAAGCCGCCGAGCCATTGCTGATGACCGAGAACAGCCCCATGAAAATACTCACCGCATCGTCTTTGGCATGCAGGCTGCCGCGTTGTTTGAAATAGCGTACAGCAATAATTTCAGCCGCAATGCTGATAAAGAAAATCGGTATCACCATCACCAAAACTGGCAGGCTAATCAATTGTTCGACAGACATAAACACTCTCCCTAAAGACTTCTCAGCCACATTATGGCGTCAGTATAAGCTCATCTATAGATGAATATTATTGAATTAATAGCTATTATTATTTACTAATTATTAGCAATGACAGAAATTCGACAAATCCAGCATTTCGAGGCAGTGTTCCGCCTGCGTAGTTTTTCGCAAGCCGCCGATGAGGTGAACCTGACCCATGCGGCGATCACCAAAAGCATCAAAGCGCTTGAGGCGCGCTGGGGGGTCAGCTTGTTTCATCGCACCACACGCAGCGTGACGCCGACCGCCGCCGGACAGCGCTTATATAAAATGGTGCCAGAATTTCTCGCCCATGCCGAGCGGGTGCGCCTATCGGTTAATGAGGGCGAGGGGCAGTTGCACATTGTCTGCGGGCCAGTGGTGCTCGACACACTGGTGCATCCGGCTTTGCTGAAATTGCATGAAAGTCAACCGCATGTGCGGGTCAGTGCCGAGAGCAAGCCGCCGCTTTTGGCTCTGGAAGATATTGTCCAGCGTCGCGCCGATTTAATGTTGGTGCATTCGGGTGCCCTGCAAGCCTTGCCGAAGCAAAGCCAGATTGCCATCACGCCGCTTGTCGATGAGCCTTATTATGTCGTCTGCCAAAGCGGTCATGATGTATTAGCAGGCCGGCGGGCGATGGCCGATATTGTGCAATATGATTGGGCGATTGCTGGCTTTGACAGCTATTTTGTGCAGGCCATGCCGAAGCCAATGAGCGCGCTTCTTGAGCAGCATCATTTTCCAAAATTCCGGCTGTTTAGCCAGGCCGCATGTCTCGACATGGTGCGGCAAGGCGATGTGCTGACGGCGGTGCCGCAAAGCGTCGCCATGCCCCTGCTCGACAGCGCGGCTTATGACGGCTTTGCCTTTCCCGCCGATTTCCGGTTTGAGGTCAGCGCCGCCAGTCTCATTGAAAGCCGACAAGACCCTGCCTTAGCGGCAATGATGGCGGCTTTGCAAAGCGGCTAGTCTGCCGGGTTATCGCCAGCCCATTTCTCTAGGTGGTTTGCCCGTTCGACGCGGCGCGTGCAGCGTGTGGTGATGATATCGCTCAGGCCGGTTGCCGCCAATAGCGCATCGACACTGGCGCGGGCCTCGTCGGCCAAGCCATCATAGGCATCTTGAATGCGTTGCAGCATGAAAATGCGATACGGCATGACAACCGCCTTCACCGTGACGCCGCGCCAGTCAAACGAACACATGCCGATGCCGCGCCCCAGCGAGATACCGCCGACATTGTCGCCCTGCGCTGGCTTGTTATCGGCCAGCCAGTCATTTGAAAAGGCAACCATCGCCTTAATCTCAGGCAGATAATCAGCCGCCACACGTTTCAGCAATGTCAGCAAGCTATCGGGGATGGCATCATCGGCGATTAACGCTTCTTCATAGCCGACAAGTTCTGAGAAATCGGCATTGGGTTTATTCATCCGCTCGGTCCAGCGATAAACCGATGGAGCGATGGATTTCATCAACGCGCTGGGGTAGGGGTCGCGGCCCAAATGCGCGAAAAGCGATGCCACCAGACCATAATCCCCCAGGCTCGGCACGCCGCCCAATAAATACGGGTGCTGGCTGAAATGCGCTTGCAACTCGTGCAGGGTTTCAACATAGCTGGCTTCGACTTGTGGAATGGTTTGTTCATTCACGCCGAAAGCGGTGCAGGCGTTGCGCATGCGTCCGGCGGCGTGTTCGGCCAGAGCATGGCGTTCTTCGGCACTGCCATAGGGCAAGGCCGAGGAGCCAAATTGATGGATGATAAAGTCGAGATTGGTCTCGTCAAAATTCCAGCGATAATGCATGGCAGGGCGCAACAGGCCTTCGCCGCCAAATATTTCCATAATGTGCGAGACCAGCAGATGACGCGGCGTCGCCGGATAAGCAGGATAGCGCAAGGCGCGGTTTTGCTCATACCAGTCAATAATGTCGACACCGTCTTGAACAATCTCGCCATCAGCGGTTTGCATGACCGGAATAATCCACCGGCCAATCGCCGGACGGATGACTTTTTCATAGCTCTCATGAATCGGGGAGACGTCTTGAAAATCGGCCCCTTGCTTAATCAAATAACTGCGCGCCTTACCCGAATAAAGCGAAACCGGCCAAGAATAGAATATAATGTCATGTGTCATTATGGGTGTCGATCTATGTTGTTAAAATTGTGGAATCGTAGGATTTTCAAACAAAAGATTGCAAATTGGCACCATTAATGTCAATTTAATTCGTGTGACGTTGAGAGATGAACTAGAACCATGAGAGAGTTTTGATGAGCAGGTCAGGTGAACAGCCAGCAGCGGAGACGCCAGTCGTCGATGGCCGCAGCCAGCGCAGCAATAACAGCCGCTCGAAAATTCTCGAGGCGACCATTGACTTGATGTTGGAAGCCCCGACAGCGCCGTCGGCCAAGAAAGTCGCGGCCCGCGCCAAAGTCGGCTTGCGTTCGGTGTTTCGCCATTTTAGCGACATGGAGCAATTATTCGCCGATCTCAATGAAGAGTTGAACCGAGAATACCGAGCAAGGCTTCAATTTGAGCGCGACCTGCGCCCGCTGCCTCTCGACCAGCGCGTGCATCTGACCGTGACCCGTCGCGCGGCGCTTTTTCTAGAGCTGCGAAATATTATTTTGAACACCAAACGCCGCTTCGACGCCCACTCGATTCTGCGACAGCAATATAGTGATTTGGTGCAATCGCTGGAAAAGCACATTGTCGATTGCCTGCCAGAAGTGGACATGCTGAGCGCCAATGACAAGCATCATATTATGGCGGTTATGTCCTTTGAGTTTCTCGACCTGCAAACCCGTATCCGCAAATTGAGCGAAGACGATGCCGTGCAATTGGTTGAGGATATCGTCGTCAAAATGCTCGACGCGAAATAATCAATGTTGAGCGGGGTACCCCAATGAAAAGATTTTTGATGCGGGCGCTGCTGGTCATTGTGGCACTTGTCGGCGTGGCGTTTTATGCGCTGTTTTTCTCGTCGCGCCCGCCACTGACCACCGATCCGGCAACCTTGGCCGGTGATGGCAGCCAGATTGATTATTGCGTGTTGCCGGAACTCGATAATAGCGGCAAGCGCGCCGTGGATATTCCCAAGGGCAATACGCCGGGCTGCAGTTATTCGCATTTTCCGCTACCGATTCTCGCCCAATGCACTGAGCCATTGGTTGACGGGGCAGATGATTTGCGCGGGCTTTGGAAAGCTTATGAGGGGCGCCATGCCAATCATGTCGAGCGTGTCGAGCAATGCGGCAGCCGCACGGTCATCACCGCAGCAGGGATTATCCATGATTATGGGCCAAACAGCACATTGGGACTGAACACTAATGATGTTGAGGGGCAGGTGGTCAGCTTCGAATTTCTCGGCAAGCAGCGCTGTGCGCGGACATCGGCCAGTATGATATGGAATGACGGGGTGTTGGATTTCCATATCTTTGGCGTTGGGCCGGTGGTGGTGCGTCGCTATCGTGAGGGCGAAGACTTGGTGTGGGAATATGCCGATGGCGCGACCACCAAGATGCGACGTGTGTGCACCTTGCCAGAGTTCCATCGCCTGCGCTAAACAGAGCGCACGAAAACGCAATTGTGCGCACCGAATGAGAAAGTCTAAGAATATGAGCCTAAAGCTACACCACTTAAATGCATCGCGTTCGCAGCGCCTCGTCTGGCTGCTGGAAGAACTGGAAGTGCCGCACGAGATTGTTCACTACACGCGCAACACAGAAACCAATCTGGCACCTGAGAGCTTGCTTGAGGTTCACCCGATGGGTAAATCGCCACTGCTTGAAGATGACGGTGTGGTGATTGCTGAAACTGGCGCGATTGCCGAATATCTGGTGGCTAAATATGACCCAGACCACAAGCTGCACCCGCGCAGTGATGATGAAGATTTCCCGAAATATATTGAATGGGTTCACAGCGCTGAAGGCTCACCGTTTCTGCCGTTTCTCATGAGCGTGTATATCCGCGTTGCTGAGGCCGAAGGCTCGCCGCTGGAGGCGCGGATGAACGAGGAACAGCTCAAAGCCATCCGCTTTATGAATCAGCACCTCAGCGAAAACGCCTATTTTGGCGGCAAGAACTTCTCCGCCGCTGATTGCCTGATGGGCTTTGGTTTGCTGTTTGTGTCTATGCGCCCAGACTTTGGTGATTATCCGGCCATCAAAGAGTGGCTTGAAAAAGTTCAAGCGCGTCCGGCCTTCCAGCGTATGCTTGCCGTGGGCATCTAAATTTGTCTCATCTTCTCCTCCCAAAGCCTCTCCCTAACCCGATGGAGTTTTCATGATCCGTTTTGTGTTTTTGTTTTTTGTTAGCGTCACACTCTCAAGCTCAGCTATGGCTGACCCAGGTGATTTCCGGCCTGACAAAATCGTCTATTGTTCAGACGGCGAGTTCGACTGGGATAGTGGCCAGTCGCTCTATGATTTCGTGATTTTGAAAAAAGACGATGGGCGTTTTCTAATCAGCTATCTGAGTATTCCGCATCCGAGCTATGAGGATCGCTTTTACAATCACGCATGGTTGAAAATGAAGGGCGAGTTTCGCGCCGAGACCCTGAGCGATGGCAAAAGCGGCTACCGCCTGTTGCTCAACGTCAAGGATCAGCCGATGCGCCAAGGTGATCTGGTGATTGCCGATGACGGTACATACACTTTCGCTATTTCACCGTCATGGGCGCGCGAGACCACCCGCGCCGGGCTATGCTGGGACTCTCTGGAGCCAGACCCAACCGACCGTTTGATTAAGCCGCGCCGCTAAACCACAAACTAAGAGCCCGCCTCAAAACACGACTTAGCGCTTGCGGGTAAGGCGATGCGCGCGCTAGGAATAGCTATGGCTGAGAAAACGCGCGTCAAATTTCTGTCGAAGAACGGTATTCGGGAGTTCCAACTCACCGATTTGCCGCAGAACTATGGCAATGTTGAGTTTAACCTTGATCGCGATTGACGCGATTACGATTGGCTGGTGGTCTATGATGACTTACCGTCGCAAGGGGATGAGCGTTTATCCCTCGGTGAGGAAGAACTGGCGTGTCCGCCGGAAAACACCATTTTGTTGACCTATGAGCCGTCATCGGTCAAATTTTACGGCAATGATTACACTGAGCAATATGGCATGGTGCTGACCAGCCATGACGCCACCGCGCTGCGCCATACCAACCGCCGCTTAATGCCACCGATTGGGGTTTGGTATTATGGCGGCTTGGCGCAGATGCAGGCGCATCCAACAGTGCCGGAGAAAACCCGCGAGATATCGATTTTCGGCTCACCGAAACAGCAAAAACACACTCTGCACAATCGCCGCTTTGAATTCGTCACGGAGATTCAACAGGGCATGGGCGACGGGCTGGATGTGTTCGGCAAAGGTTTTCATTTTGTCGAGCATAAGGCTGAAGCCATCGACCCGTATCGCTATCATATCGCTGCCGAAAACCACATTGCGTCGCATCACTGGACGGAGAAACTCTCCGATAGTTTTCTCGGCTACGCCTTGCCATTTTATGCCGGATGCCCCAATGCGGCGGAATATTTCCCTGAGGAAAGTTTCATCGCCCTCGACTTGCGCGACAGCCAAGCGGCGCTGGCGACGATACGCGAGGCCATCGCCAATCATGAATATGAAAAACGCTTACCAGCGATTATTGAGGCCCGGCGCCGAGTGATTGAGGATTACAATCTCGGTAATATGGTGGCCAAACATATCGTCGAGGCCGACCGCGCAACCAGCCCAGCCGGTGGCAAGATTATCAGTCGCCACGCCATGATGCGGCGCGACTTGGCAACTTTTCTGCGCTACGCCGTCGGCAAAGTGTCGTCGCGGCGCCGAAACAAAGCCTATTGGCAGGCCTATCTGAACGAAAAATAGACTAATCGCGCCAGCGATTATGGGCCCAAAACCATTCGGCCGGGCGTTCGCTGATCCATTGCTCAAACATGTCATAAATCTGGCGCATGGTGGCGTCGATGTCGGCTTGCATATTGTCGGTCTGGGCGACGTGAATCGGCGGGTAGAAAATTTGCTTAAAATGAATCGCATCAGCCGCATCGTCGCGGCGAATGATGCGGGTTGGAATAATCGCCACATCAAGTTTGCGGGCCAGTTTCACAAAGGCCGACGGGGCGCGGGTGTCGCGGCCAAAAAATGTAATCGGGTCGCCAGTATTCAGGCGCTGGTCAATCAGCGCCGCTAGCGGGATGCCTTTTTTCAATAGCGTCAGCATTTCGCGCGCGCCCTCAGCCCCCTTCATCACTGGAATGGGCATGAAGACGCCACGCTGTTTGATGATCCATTTTTCCATATAGGGGTTATTGGCATGGCGATATATCGCCCCCGTATCGCCAACCAATCGCTGAATGCCGATAATCACCATTTCCCAATTGGCGAAATGCCCAGACACGAAAATCACCGGTTTGCAGGCCTCGCGCACTTGTTCGACATGCTCAATGCCTTCCTGAACCAGCCGCGTATCGGCTTCGGCATAGATTTGCGACAAATGCGGAAACTCGCCCAGCACGCGGCCAAGATTGCCCCATAATTGCTTGTTCACTTGCTGTTGTTGTTCAGCACTGAGATGCGGCAGGGCGCGGGCAATACTATTGCGCGCCAGCTTGCCTTCGGGCACAAGCCGCCCCAGCGCACGGCCCACTAAACTGCCGAGATAAGAGCCAGCCCGCAAGCCTGCCAGCTTATAGGTGTTGAGAAACGTTTTCGCGACCAATGCCTGAAAATAATATTTTACCTGCATACGAACCCCAATAAATTTGCCTATCAACTAACACTTTACTGATTTGGGGGAAAGCGTTTACTGTTTCAACTCAAAGGGGAGATTGAACAATGCAACAACATCACTGGGGTAAAACATTTTTGGCAGCCTTGCCGATGGCGGCGCTGATATTGGGGCTTTCATTAAGCACGGCGCAGGCCGGGCCTTATCCTGTGTCAGAATTTGGCGCCGACGATACGCTGGGGGCGTTGAACCATCTGACGGCAGAAAACGCCAAGCAAGCGGCGAAGCTGGTGACCAAAGGCAAAGTCTATCAACTCGGCATGATAACCGGCGCTACCACGCCAGCCTATGGCACACGCAAATTTCAAATGATTGTGCATCAACTGGCCGACGGCACAGGAGCGGTAATTGGGCAGAACAATCTGGTCAGTAATGATGACACTGTCATCACCTCAATCGGTATTGGTTCGCAGCTCGACGGGCTAGGCCATATTGGCCGCGACCATTTCTATTACAATAACCGCGCGGCGGCAGATGTGGTGGCCCCTGACGGCTTGAAAATCTTCGGCACTGAGGCCTTGCCCGGTATTGTGACGCGCGGCGTGGTGCTGGATATGACCAAACATTTCGGCCAAACACCGGTGAATGCGGGCACTGCCTATACCGAAGACGACATTAAAGTGGCGGCGCAATCGCAAGGCGTCAGCATCACCAAAGGCGATGTCGTGCTGCTGCATTCGGGCTATATGAAAGCCACTGAAAATGACACAACACTGACCCCATCCGAGCCGGGGCTGGGCGTTAGCGGGGCGTATTATTTGGCCAAGCTTGGCGTGGTCGCCGTCGGTGCCGATAGCTGGGCACTGGAAGTGCTGCCCAGCGAAGATCCGATGGATGCGTTTCCGGTTCACCAAATTCTGCTGACGGAATATGGCGTCTATATTCTCGAGAATATGGTGACAGAAGAATTGATTGCCGATGGCGTCAAAGAGTTCATGTTCACCCTCGGTGTGCCGAAACTGAAAGGCTCGGTGCAGGCGATTATTAATCCGCTGGCGGTTCGTTAAGCCGGCCGAATTGCCGCTTGAATTTGGCGTCAAATTTAGCGATATAAAAGGCATCAAGACCTAAGGAGTCGTCATGAGCGCACGAATTTATCAGCCAGCCAAAACCGCCATGTCATCAGGCGCGGCCAAGACTAAACGTTGGGTGTTGGAATTTTCGGCTGAGAAGCCACGGCGCAAAGACCCGTTGACCGGTTGGACCAGCATTGACGAAACCCAGACCCAAGTGCGGTTGACCTTCGACACGCTGGAAGAAGCCCAGAACTATGCCACCGCCAAAGGCATTGCGGCGCGGGTAGACCAAGCACGGCAGAAAAAACGAACCTACAAATCATACTCTGATAATTTCAAACACGACCGCGTAGGTCCTTGGTCTCACTAAGTCGCGCTAAGCCACATTAAGTCGCACTAAGCCGCATTAATCGCCAGTGAGTCGCGCAAATTGATTACGCCTTATCTAATCTTTAGTTTATGCTCTCGCCTGTTGTGATATGAAACAGGATTAGAGATGTCTCAATCGTCAGCCATTGGTGAAGCTATCCGGCACTATAAATTTAACGCTTCAGGCGGTTATCCCGAATGGGCCCACGTGCCATACACCAGCGACTATCGCATGCATGTGCCAGCCATGGGGTTTGACACGGTCGGGCCTGTTGAAAACGAACAGAGCTGAATATTGGTGGGCGTAAAAATGGAACCAAATAAACCGAAATTGGCTATCGTTGGTACAGGAATGTCTGGCTTGGCGTGCGCTGATCGTATTGGGCAACATTTTGAAATTTCCTTGTTTGATAAATCGCGCGGCCCAGGTGGAAGGTTATCGACGAGGCGCGGAGAGGCTCATACCTTTGATCACGGCGCACAATATTTTCGTGCAAGTACAGAATCGTTTGCCAATTGGTTGGAGCC
>JAHEIG010000067.1 GCA_024639515.1 Rhodobiaceae bacterium
GGCCATGTCGTCGACGCTGGTGCCCAAAGTGTCGAGCAGGTCTTGCGCCAGCGGCGATAACGGGCCGCGCATAGGCGAGCCGCTGAGCGGGGTGTTGCCGAAATAGCTGTCGCTACGCTGATAGATGTCGCCATATAGCACTTTGTTGATCCAATGGAAGTCGAACATTAAATCCAGCGCTTGGCGCAGGGCAGGGCTTTGCAGGCTGGCGCGGCGGGTGTTGAGCACAAAGGCGCGCAGACCAGACGGGGTTTGCAACGGCACGGCTTGTTTGACAATGCGGCCATCGCGCGCCGCCGGAAAGCTATAGCCTGACAGCCACCGTTGCGGGTTACGCTCAAACCAGACGTCAATGTCACCAGCTTTGAAACTTTCGAAGGCGGTGTTCTCGTCGCGGAAATAATCTTCGACAATCAGCGAGAAATTATGCCGCCCGTTCATCAGCGGTAAATAAGCCGCCCAATAATCGCTCTGCTTTTGAAACCGCACTTGCGCCCCCGGGGTAATCTCATCAATTACATAAGGGCCGGAGCCTACCGGCACTTCCAGCGAGGCGGCCTGAATATTGCGGGTTTCATAGATATGTTTCGGCAAAATCGGCATCAGCCCCAAAATCAGCGGCAATTCGCGGTCGGGCTGGGTGGCGTCGAAATGCAATGTAATGCGCTGGGCGTCGACAATCTCGACCCGCGTGACCTTGCTATAATAATACCGGTGATTGGGCCGCCCACGGGTTTTCAGCGTTTCCAGCGTGAAAGCGACATCTTGTGTGGTCACCGGTACGCCATCTGAGAAACGCGCTTGCGGGCGCAGGTTAAAGGTGACGCTGCTGCGGTCGTCGGGCGTCTCGACACTCTCGGCCAAAAGGCCATACAGGCTGAAGGCTTCGTCATAATTGCGGTCGAGCAGGCTTTCAAACACCCGCTCGCGGATATTGCGTGCCGCATTGCCGCGCACGGAAAATGGATTGAGGTTGTCGAAACTGCCTACTTGCGCTTGCCGCAGCGTGCCGCCTTGTAAGGCGCGTGGTTCGGCGTGTTGATAATGCGGAAAATCGGCAGCCAGAGCAGGCACACCATGCATCGCCAGCCCATGGTTTTCGGCATGGGCGGGGGTGCTTAAGGCGGTCAGGGCAGAGACGGCAAGGGCGACAAGAAAGCGGTGAGGAGGCATGATTAACCTTTTTTCGACGGACGGATGAGGTGACGCAACCAACTCAGATAAGAGTTGTCTTTATGGTGCATATAGTGAAGATAAACCATTGTTTTGTTGTAACTTTCTCTATCTTCAAACATGGTTTCGCGCTTTGTCAGTGGGCGCGATGAGTCGAGTTTCTTAATCTCCCGGGCGGGGTTTCCAGCGGCGATTACATTGGCCGGAATATCGTTGGCCACCACCGAACCGGCACCGATGACGCTGTTTTCGCCAATCGTCACACCTTTGCACACTTTGACCCCTTCGCCGAGCCAGACATTGTCGCCCAGCACCACCGGCGCGGTTGCACCAGGCGAGTCGAGGCGGTCATAGACATCGTGCCAATCAGCGTCGGAAATATACACCCGACTGGCAATCATCACATTGTCGCCAATGGTAATATGCGCTGCCGAGACCATTTGCAGGCCCGGCGTCAGCAGGCAATGGCTACCAATATCAATCCGGCCATTGCCGCCTTTGCCGTCGGGCCAAGTGCATAGTCGCGACATTTGCCCTTGGGCGGTTTGCATATGCACATTATCGCCGAGGTGAATATCTGGCCCATAGACCTCCAGCCCGCGCGGGCCGATGATTTCAAGCCCGGTGCCGACACTGTCAAATTGCGGCACCACATACCAATTGGTGTATTGGCGGCGTAGCCAATTAATCAAAAGCCGTATCGAATAGGGTTTGTGGTCACGCCTCATGCGATGTCACTTCTGCTGTGTCGTCTTCGAGCCGTTGTGGCGTCGTTTCAGGATGCGCCAATTGCGAGGCGCGCCATTCGAAGGATTTATAATTTGGCCGCTTTTCAATCGTCGGCTTGACCACGGAGAAATACGGCGACAGGTCGAAATCGCGCGGGGTAAACAGCGAGTGATGGCGGATATGCATGACTTCGCGTTCATTTTCTTTGGTGATTTCCGGCAAAATCGGATAGCCGACCGATTGGAAGGCTCGGGCAATCAGGGTTGAGCAAATCGCTTGCGATGGCTCGCCACTGCCCAGCGCAATCATCCGCCGCCGCCAACTGCTCGGCACAGGCGGTTGCGGCAGCAGGTAACGGGCCAAATCGAAAACATTTTTCACGTCATAGCTCATGCCCAGAGACTCGATAATAAACGCCTGCACGGCTTGGTTATCTTCTGGCGTAATCAGCGCGGGGCGGCAGATACGGGTGTTATAGCCGAGATATTTGGTCAGCGAGACGCCAATCACCCCCTCGGTCAAATCGGCTTCGATCAACGGGGCGGCATGGCCGTGGGCGTCTTTAATGCCAGCCTCGCGCCCGACATAAAATGCCGAATGTGACCATGTCGATTGGGTGAGATATTTAATCGCCGAGGACACACGTTGATTGCCTTCGACCAGCAGCACATCGCCCGGCTGCATTTTGTCTTCCAGCTCGGCCAGCGGGATGAATTGATAGACCTGATAATTATTAATCGGCTGTTGGATATAGTCGATTATCAATTGCGAGAAAAACCGCGAGATATGGCGCATCATAGGGAGAGTATCCTTAGAGTTTTCTGCTTTATGAGATGCAATAGACGCTCATCATTAATGGGTTTTGTTGACGCGCACCGCATAACGTTTGCCATCAAAGGTGGCGAATAGCTCGTCAACTTGCGGGTGGCGCACCGGCTTTTCGCTGGTGTCGTGCAATAGGTTTTGCTCTGAGACATAGGCGATGTAGTCGGTTTCATCGTTCTCGGCCAGCAAATGATAATACGGTTGGTCTTTGCGGGGGCGTATTTCAGCCGGTATCGACTGCCACCATTCTTCGGTGTTGTTGAAAGTCGGGTCGACGTCAAATATCACCCCGCGAAAAGGAAACACGCGGTGTTTCACCACTTCACCGATTCGGAATTTTGCTATTCTTTCTATCATCTCGGTCTCTCTGGCCCTTATTGCTATTGATGCTTGTGTTCCACAAACACTGGCCTTAGTGTCGCACTCAATCTATCACTTTTCAACAGGAGTCGCTTTAATGACCCATTATCCTGCTTTGTTCGAGCCGTTTACCCTCAACAAGTTAGAAATCCCAAATCGTATTGTTATGGCCCCAATGACGCGGAGCTTTTCGCCTGACGGCATTCCGACAGAAGGTGTCGCGGCCTATTATCGCCGCCGCGCCGAGGGTGGCACCGGGCTGATCATCACTGAAGGCACGACGATTAATCACGGCTCGGCCAGTGGCGACCCTAAAATCCCGAATTTCCACACCCCTGAAGCCCTGAAAGGCTGGGGCCGTGTGGTCGACGAAGTGCATGATGCGGGCGGTTTGATTATGCCACAAATTTGGCATATGGGCGCGATGCGTCCTGAGGGCACAGGGCCAAGCCCTGACACCCGCACCGTGTCGCCGTCAGGCCTCAAATACCCTGGCAAAGAAACCGGCGTGACGCTGAGCAAGCAGGAAGTACAGAAGATTATCGACGCCTATGTCAGCGCCGCTGTCTCGGCCCAAGAGCTGGGCTTTGACGGCGTACAGTTCCACGGCGCGCATGGTTATTTGATTGACCTGTTCTTCTGGGCTGGCACGAATTTGCGCGATGACGAGTTTGGCGGTGAGTTGGCCGAACGCACGCGCTTTGCAGCCGATATTATTTCCAAAACCCGCGCCGAAGTCGGCCCTGACTTCCCGCTCATCCTGCGCTTCTCGCAATGGAAACAGCAGGACTTTGAACACAAAATGGCGACCGACCCTGACGCACTGAAAGGCTTCTTACAGCCATTGGGCGATGCCGGTGTTGATTGCTTTGACTGCTCAACGCGGCGTTTCTGGGAGCCTGAATTTGAAGGCTCCGAGCTTAACCTCGCCGGTTGGGTGAAGAAGCTGTCTGGTCTGCCGACCATCACCGTTGGCTCGGTTGGTCTCGATAGTGATTTCATCGCCGCCTTTGTAGGCGAAGGCGCCAGCACCTCACCGATTGATGGTCTGGTTGACCGCCTCGATGCTGGTGAGTTTGATTTGGTCGGCGTTGGCCGCGCTTTGTTGGCGGTGCCTGATTGGCCGAATAAAGTCCGCGCTGGTCAGTTCGACGAATTGGAAGCTTTCACCAAAGAGCATTTGTCGACGCTCACCTAAGCGAGCCTTTCACGAGATACTAAAGCGCGCGCATCCGGCAACGGGTGGGCGCGTTTTAGGTTTCGGCCTGTGGTTGCACATCGCTTGGCGACCCGGCCAGCCACAGGGCGATAAACGCCACGGCGCTGGTGCCTGCCACCACTAGAAAAGCGTTTTGATAGCCGCCGCCGAAATCATACATCAGGCCGATGAGAATCGGCCCGAAGGCGACGCCGCCATTCATCATCAACTGGTTGGCGCTTAAAATACGCGGGAAGTCTTTGACGCCAAAGGCTTTGCCAATCAGCAGCGGTTGCGACATCAAAATATTGCCGACAGTGACGCCGAACAGCACCGTCATGGCGGTGACCATCACTTGCCCCTCGGCGAAAGCGATGCCGAGCATGGCCACGGCTTGCAGCAAATACAGCGTCAGCACAAATGGGTAGATATTAATGCGGTCGAGAAACGCCCCGCAAATCAGGCGGCCAGTGAGCGAGCAAAACGCCATCAAGGCCAATGTCGCGGCGGCGGTAGCGGCGTCTGAGCGTTCCAAGCCCCAATTGTATATATGCGCAATGGTACCGACTTGCGAGGCTAGGGCAAAAATCGCGCCAGTGGCGCTCCACCAGAAAAACCGTGTACGCAAGGCTTGTTGCACGCTCATCCCGACCTGTGAGGCGGGGGTTGCGTCTGGGTCAACCGCGTCGCCGTCTGGGTGCAAGCCCATGAGGTGCGGGTCAGGGCGCATCAGCAATAGCGACAACGGAATAATCATAATCACCATCACCACCGGTATCGGCCCGCGAATGGCGGCGAGACCGGCTTCGCCTATCATCCCGGCGAGGAGCGGGGTCAGCACAACCCCGCCCAATGACAGGCCCGATTGGGTGAGGGCCAGCGCCAAGGCGCGGCGGCGGATAAACCAGCGCGCCACCAACGTCGTCGCCGGAATGAGGGCGGTCATGGCATAGCCGAGACCAATCAGCACATAGCACAGGTAAATCTCGGTCAGCGAGCGGGCGTCTGGCAGCAGCCAAAAAGCCAGCAGAATAACCAGCGTGCCAACGCAAATCGTGTAGCGCGCATCAAAGCGCGAGATCAGCTCGCTGACGGCGAGACCGGCGAAACCGGCGGTTAGCAGAAAGATGGTGTTGGCGGTCGACACTTGCGCCACCGAGTAACCCGTGGTGGATACAATGTTTTCCAACAGCACAGACATGGCATAGAAAATGAACCCGGCGCCGATCATCAGGCTGTACCCCGTCGCCAGTAAAACCGCCCATCCAAAGAATGGGCGTGACTTTTTTGCCGCCATGTTGCGCTCTCCCCAGCGTTTTTGAAATGGGGGTTGAATTGCCCCAAAGAAGTCTCAAAATAGCGAGCAAATCACAGAATGCCAATCAAAAGGATTGATATGAAAATCTACACGTCAAAAATAGGGCCAAATCCGTTGGCCCTCAGACACTGTCTTGCGCTTAAACAGTTGGACATTGAAACCGTCGAGGTCGACTTAATCGGCGGCGAGAACCGCAGTGAGGCGTTCCTCAAAATTAATCCCGCCGGTCAATTGCCGTGTCTGCAATTAGACGACGGTTCGGTGATTGCTGAGGTTGCAGCGATTGCTGAATATCTAGAAGAACTCAAACCCGACCCAGTTCTGTGCGGCAATACGGCCAGCCAGCGGGCCGAAACCCGGATGCGGATGCGCCAGCTCGATTATCTGGTGCTTGGCCCGATGTTGGCCGGTTATCGCCATGCTGAGGGCAAAGACTTTTTCGCCAGCCGCATGTTGCTGATTGATGAATATGGCCCAGCCTCCAAACGCATCGCGCTGGAAGGCTTGAAATGGCTCAACGCGCTGCTTGAGGGCAAAAGCTATATTTGCGGCGCGCGTCTAACTTATGTCGATTGCATTGCTTATCCGTTGGTGACGTTTCTGGCTCAGGTTAGCTTGCCAGTGCCAGACGAGATGACCCATCTGCAAGCCTATTTGCAGCGGCTTTCTGAACACGAGATTATTGGCCAGTCAAAATGATTAAAGATATTCCCGAAAATGCCGACCAGTCGACGGACTCGCCGCTGAGTATATTGCTGCAACGCCAAGTTCTCGAAATGAACGATGATGGCACCTCAGTGGTGTCTTTCTGCATCCCCGACACTTTCCTCAATTTGCAGGGTGTGTTGCATGGCGGGGCGTTTGCCACCATGCTCGACACCGCCTGCGGGGTGGCCATTCGCGGGCAATTGGATATATCGGTCTATGGCGGCAGCTCAACGCTTGAATTGAAAACCAGCTATTTGAAATCTGGCGAGCCGGGCGACTATATCGCCAAGGGCTATGTCCGTCGGGCCGGTAAATCCATCGCCTTTGTTGACGCTGATTTATTTGACGCGGCAGGCCAGTTGGTCGGTCGCGCCAGTGCGACATTCAAATTAAGGCTGCGTAAGTCGGTCTAAAATGTGCTAAAAATTTAAAAAATCTTTAGTTTTCTGGGAGGGTTCCGTGAAACGTTACATATTCGCATCTATCGCGAGCATCCTATTGATTGTCGCTGTTTACGGCATTGGCTTTGTAAATGACTGGTACGGCGATACACGCGGGCCGGGCGAGATTACCGGCGCGGAGCGTTCCGATGTATTGATGAGCGCGCGCCAAGCAGAAATGCAGGCGGTGATGGCTGGTCTTGAAGAAGACGCAAGCAAACAAATTTTATTCGGTGACTTGCACGTCCACACAACTTATTCGACCGATGCGTTCATGTGGTCGATGCCAATTTTTGGCGGCGAGGGCGCACACCCGCTGGCGGATGCGTGCGATTATGCCCGCCATTGTTCGGCGATTGATTTCTGGGCGATTACTGACCACGCCGAAGCCTCGACGCCTCAGCGTTGGGAGGATGCCAAACAAAGCATCCGCGCCTGCAATGCCATTTCTGATGCCCCTGACAGCCCCGATATGGTGAGCTTTGTCGGCTTTGAATGGACCCAAGTCGGCGCCTTGCCGGACGAACATTACGGCCATAAGAATGTGATTTTCCGCGACCTTGACGACGACAAGCTGGCGGCGCGCCCGATTGCCTCGGGCGGGGTGACGGTTGATGCTTTGCGGACCAATGGCAAAGATCTTGTGCCTTTGGTGCTGCCGCTATTGGATTTCAAAAACCGGCAAAATTATTTCGACATGCGCCAATACCTTGCTGAAGCGGCGGCGGTGCCATTGTGCGACGCCAATGTGCCGGCCAATGAATTGCCGGTTGATTGTTTCGAGATTGCCGACACGCCGGGCAAGCTCATGGCCAGCCTTGATCAACAAGGTCTCGACTCGCTGATTATTCCGCATGGCACATCATGGGGCTTTTACACCCCGACCGGCGTCACTTTCGACAAGCATTTAAAAGCCGAAAACCGGCCCGATAAATATCCGCTTTTCGAGGTCATGTCAGGGCACGGCAATTCTGAGGAATATCGTCCATGGCGCTCGGTTTTCTGGGATGAAGAAAAGCAAGAGGGCGTGTGCCCGCAGCCGCGCGCCGATTATCTGCCGACCTGTTGGCAAGCTGGCGAGATTATCCGCGAGCGCTGTCTCAATGCCGGTGAAAGCGACGAAGTGTGCGGCAATCGCGCCAATGAGGCGCGTTATAACGCTGCCAATGCCAGTGTCGCGGCGCATTTGACCGTGTCCGGCACCGAAATCGAGGAATGGCTGGACGCTGGCCAGTGCCGCGATTGCTTCCTGCCAGCCTTTGGCTATCGCCCGGGCACCAGCGCGCAATATGCGCTGGCCATCCGCAATTTTGATGGCCCCGAACCGACCGCTTTGACCATAGGCTTTATCGCCTCCAGTGATAATCATCGGGCCCGTCCGGGCACCGGCTTTAAAAATGTCTCGCGTCTCACCTCAACCGAGGCGGTGCGGCTTTCGGAAACATGGCGCAAGCGCCTGTACCCAAAAAGCGATGTGGCGCTGCAATCTGAGATGCTCGAACAAGAAGCAGTTGCAGAACGCGGCTTTGGCGCTACTGAAATGGAACGCCAAGCCAGTTTCTGGACCACTGGCGGTTTGGCCGCCGTGCATTCAGCCGGACGCTCGCGCGAGGAGATTTATGACGCCATGCAACGGCGTGAGACTTACGGCACGAGCGGGGCGCGTATTCTGCTTTGGTTCAACACCAAAGACGGCACCCCAATGGGGGCGCGTATATCGGCCAGTGAAGCACCTGAGTTTGTCGTGAAAGCAGTCGGGGCGCATAAGCAAAAAGACGGCTGTGCCGACGAAACCATCGACGCGCTGGGCGCTGATCGGGTGCAAAAACTCTGCGCCAATGAGTGCTTCAACCCATCCAATGAGCGGTTGAAAATCACCCGCATCGAAGTGGTGCGCATTCGCCCGCAAAGTTTTGGGGGCGAGAATGTCGACGGTTTGATTGAGGATAATTGGAAAGTCCATCAATGCAAAGATGACGGCACGGGCTGCCAGTTCAGCTTTAGCGACCCTGAATTTGCCAATAGTGCGCGCCCTGCAACCTATTATGTGCGCGCCATTCAGGAGCCAACCGAGAAAATCAACGCCGATAGTCTCGGCTGCACTTATGACGATGAAGGCAACTGCATCAAATTGAATATCTGCTATGGCGATGACCGTACAGCGCTTGGCGATGACTGCTTATCGCCGGTTGAAGAACGGGCATGGTCGTCGCCGATTTATGTTGATTATGTCAAACAGTAAGCCGTTCGGTGTTTGGAGTAAGTGATGCAAAACCCGTTAGATTTCTCGTCGCAAAAAGTGCTGGTGGTTGGCGGCTCAAGCGGTATCGGCAATGGTATCGCTCACGCCTTTGGTGGCGCTGGGGCCGATGTGCATGTATGGGGCACCCGCCAAAGCGCGGCCGACTATGACGGCGTAGAAGGCTCTGACCTATCCGGCCTTGGCTATAGCTGTGTCAATGTCGGTGACTATGAGGCGTTGCAGGCGGCAGAGATGCCTTTTGGCGGGCAGCTTGATGTGCTGGTGCTGTGTCAGGGCACGGTGCTGTATAAAGGCGGCGAGTTTGAGAAATCCGGCTGGGACCATGTCGTCGGGGTCAATCTCGATAGCTTGATGCATTGCAGCAATAAGTTCCACGCCGCGCTTGCGGCCACAAAAGGCGCCATTGTGACGGTCAGTTCAGTGGCAGGGTTTCAGGCCAATATCGGCAATCCGGCATATGCCGCTTCAAAAGCCGGTGCGGTGAGCTTGACCAAAACATTGGGGCAGGCATGGGCCAAAGACGGTATTCGGGTGAACGGCATTGCTCCAGGTCTGGTCGACACCAAATTGACCAAAGTGACCACCGAAAACCCCAAGCGCCGCGAAGGCGCCTTGCGCTCAATTCCGTTGCGGCGTTTTGGCGAGCCGGAAGATATGGCCGGTGCGGCGTTGTTTCTCGCTTCACCCTTGGCCAGCTATATGACCGGCCAGACGCTCATCGTCGATGGCGGTTTGACGCTGTAATTTATTCTGCCGCCAGTTCTGAGCTGAGTACGTTTTCCGGCGCTGCTTGTGCGCCGCGCACCAAGCGGCCCGGGCGCGCGCCGGTTGGCTCACCATCGCGCATGATAACTTGTCCGGCGACAATGGTCGCGACATAACCGCTGGCATGCTGCATCAAACGCCGCCCTTCAGAGGGCAGGTCGTAAGTCACCGTCGGCGCGTGCAGGGTCAAATTATCGTGGTCGATAATATTAATGTCAGCCCGATAGCCGGCCGCCAACACGCCGCGATCAGCCAGCCCGACCCAATGGGCGGTGGCCATGGTTTGCTTGTGAATGACGAATTCGAGCGGCAATTGCGCGCCGCGTGTGCGGTCGCGTGTCCAATGGGTGATCAGCGTAGTCGGGAACGAGCCATCGCAAATCATCCCGACATGCGCCCCGCCATCCGACAGGCCGGGCAGTGTGGCATCGCTTTTCAGCATCTCCAAACACGGGTCGAGTGTGCCTTGGGCATAGTTCAAGAATGGGAAATACAGCATCCCTTGGCCATCATTTTCGAGCATCAGATCAAGGGCGATTTCGGCATCGCTGACGCCGCGTGCGGCGGCCATGGCCTCGACCGTACGATCGGGTGTCGGTTCATAATCCAGCGGGTCGCCAAGGGTGAACATTTTGCCGAAATTGCGCAGCAGCACGACAACAACTGGATTGTCGCCATCTGGTGTTTCGGCCAGCAGTTTGGCGCGGAAATCAGGGTCGCGCAAATGCACCAGCTTGTCGGCGCGCGGCAGATGGGCAATCTCGGCAAAACTTGGATGCGCCGAGAACGGGTTGAGGGTCAGCTCTAGCCCCAGCAAGACCCCAACCGGACGCGGGCCTACTTGCGCCCGCATTGGCAGGCCGTCGGCCTTGGCTTGTTCGATCTGGTCAAGCAATTGCCGCCAGCCATTCGGCGCGACATCGGCTTGCGCGAGAGAAATTGACATTGGCCGCCCCGAGGCTTCAACAATACGACGCAGCATTTGCGCTTCTTTTTCTGGATTGTCGAAATCAGAGACAAATTGCAGCACCCCCTTACCGGCTTGTTTCAGCCCCATGGCGATGCCAATCAGCTCGTTTTCGCTGGCTGTCAGGGTTGGGGTCGGGTCGCCATCGGCGGTGCGGTGGTTGAGCGTGCGCGAGGTCGAGAAGCCGAGCGCGCCAGCCTCCATAGCCTCGCGTGCCAGTTGCTGCATTTGGGCGATGTCATCTTCGGTGGCGTCGTCGCGATTGGCACCGCGATCGCCCATCACATAAACCCGCAAAGCGGCGTGGGGCAGTTGTGCGGCGATATCAATATCGAAATGGCGCGGCGTCAGGAAATCGAGATAATCGGCAAAGCTCTCCCACGCCCAGGGCAGCCCTTCGCTGAGCACCGGGAAGGGGATATCCTCCACTCCTTCCATCAGGCGGATAAGACGATTGTGGTCATGTGTGTGGCACGGTGCAAAGCCGACGCCGCAATTGCCCATCACCGCTGTGGTGACGCCATGCAGCGAAGACGGGTCGAGCGCCACGCCCCAACTCACTTGCCCGTCATAATGGGTGTGAATATCGACAAAGCCCGGCGTGACGATTTTGCCGGTGGCATCGATTTCTTCGCGGCCTGTTGCCTCAAGGTGTTCACCGACAGGCCCAATGCGGCTGATATGCGCGCCATCTATGGCAATATCGGCGCAAAACTTGGGGGCACCGGTGCCGTCTATAAGTGTTCCATTGCGAATAATCAGATCATGCGTGCTCATGACACCCTCCCAAGTGATGCTGAAACTTTAAGCCATGTATGAAAAACCGACAAGGGCAGGGGGAGCAAAAGCGCAGGGTTGTCTGAAAAGGGACACATAAAAAAGGGCTGGCTTTCATATGAAAGCCAGCCCTCCAATGAGATAACGGATAAAGCCTTAGGCTTCGCTTTCCGTTACAGCCACGTGCCATATGATCAGGCCGAAGGCAATTTTGTTCAACACATCAGCTAGGTTGTAGATGATGTTCAGCGTGTTTGCGTCAACACCGCCTGATGACATATAGCCGAGATAGTATCCGATTGGATAAATCGCCCAGCCAAAGGTCACGATGTTACGCATCAGCTTAAACGCCGACTGCACAGCGGGGCTGGCCTCAGCAGAACTGATACGGCTGGCTTCGCCTTTGAAGATTTCCCAAAGAACAACCAACCAGAAGAATGTACCAACGAAGAAACCAATATTCGCAGGGATATATTTAGCTTCACCGAGATAACCAAACACCAGCATCAAAGTGGTGCCAACGAGCAGACGCCAGAAGACACCTGTTGGTACTTTTGTAATTGCTGCGAGGATGAGGAAGAACTCCACCATCAAAAGCGGCACAGTGATCAGCCAATCAATATAACGATAAACTGTTGGGGTTTCGCCGGTTGTGACCCAAACATCGCGCATATAGAAATAATGCACGGCAGCCACCAAGGTGACGAGGCCAGAAACGGTTAATGAGGTTTTCCATTTGGCATTTACCCGATCGCGTTCAATGAAAAAGAAAACGGTTGAGGCAACAAGAGCCATTGAAATGAGCCAGAATGAAATACCAACGAAATCATTAGACTTGAGATTGTTTTCCGCCGCTATGGCTATTGACGGTAAAAGTGTGAGAGCACCAGCACCAAATACTGCAACGCTACTCCGAACTAAACTACGCATAATTATTCCTCCAATTAGTGCACACATGAATATAACGTGTCGAATTGTCGCATCAAGTGTTTTTCTAAAATAAAAACCTGCTTAATTTTTGGTCAATTTCTGGCAATTGGGTCGCAATATGGTAGCCTCTCTCTAGATTTGCAGTTCTGGGAGGGCATGATGCAGGGCCAAAATAAAACGATTATTGCTGGTGTCGGCATGGTGCCGTTCGGCAAACCGGGGGCTTCTGCGCCTTATGATGAGATGGGCGCGCAAGCGATTCGCAGCTCGTTAAGCGATGCCGGGCTCGGCTTTGAGCTGATTGAGCAGGCCTATGCGGGTTATGTTT
>JAHEIG010000009.1 GCA_024639515.1 Rhodobiaceae bacterium
TTGGTTTTCTCTGGCCTGCGGGTGGTGTCGCCCGCCGTGTTTGACACCACGCCGGAGGGGGCTTTTTCGTTCAATGAGATTTTCGACCAAGCCGAGCACCGCCGCCGCCTGTTTGGCATCAAGCTGGATGGCCAATGGATGCATGTCGGCACACCGGAAGGGCGCGTTGCGGCGCAAGCACTTATCAACGCTTCATCTTAAGTGGTTTCTGCCATTTGCAATGGCTCGTGGTACACTTAACCCATGTCCGATTCTCCGCGCCTAAAAATATATAATATCGCCGCCGGTCAGCCATTCCTTGTCGCGCTGGCGCAAAGCCTAGGCGATGGCGCGCAACGCCGTGCGCTGTTTGGCGAGGTGGCGCTTGAGGATGTCACCATTTTGCTGCCAACCCGACGGGCGGCGCGCGAGTTGGCCCGCCTGTTGCTGGCGGTGGCTGAGGAAAACGGTCAGTCAGCCGTGCTGTTGCCGCAAATCAGCACGCTGGGCGACCTTGACGACAATGAATTTGAAGCCGGTTTGTTGGCTGGCACGGCGTCTGCTGCGCTGTTTTTGCCGCCGGCCATTGATGCGCGGGCGCGGCATTTTTTGTTTTTACAATTCATCCGCAAATGGGCCGAGCTCAACGAGCAGCATCTCAGCGCTGTTGGCCTGTCGGCGCTGGCCAGCGATTTGGAGCGGTTTCTCGATCAGGCGCATAATGAACAAATTGACTGGTCACGCCTGCCGCATTTGGTGCCCGATGAATTGGCCGCCAATTGGCAGCAGACGCTGGAATTTTTGAAAATCATCACCGCCACATGGCCAAATTATCTGCACGACACCGGCCAGCTTGACCCGGTTGAGCGGCGCAATCTACTTTTGAAAGCGCAAATTGAAAAATGGCGCTCGCACCCGCCTTCTGGCCCAGTGATTGCGGCTGGTTCGACCGGTAGTATTCGCGCCACCGCCGATTTGCTGGAGGTGATTGCCGGTCTGCCGCAAGGTGCGGTTATTCTGCCGGGATTGGATATGCAGGCCGATGATGCGTGTTGGCAGGCGATTGAAAACGACCCGGCGCATCCGCAAATGTCGATGGCGGCTTTGCTGAATCTATTGGGCGTTGACCGGCGCGATGTGCTGCCATGGCCGGGCAGTGCGGCGGCCTCTGACATGGCGCAGTTGATTAATCAGGCGCTGGTGCCGGTGCCGCAAACCGCCCATTGGGCGCATGGCGCCCGTCCTGATGCGGCCGATGCAGCCGATGCGCTGCCCGATGATACCTCAAAACTGACCCATTGCAGCCTGATTGAGGCGCCCGACCAGCGCAGCGAAGCGGGCGCTGTCGCCTTGGCGATGCGCGAAGCCTATGAGACGCCGGGACAGACGGCGGCGCTGGTGACCCGCGATCGTAAATTGGCCCGGCGCGTGGCCGCCGAATTGCGGCGTTGGCATATTGATGTCGATGACTCGGCCGGCCAGCCCTTGGGGCAGACAGCGGCGGCGGCTTTATTGCGGCTCATGTTGCAATGCCACACACAAGACTTTGCGCCAGTGCCGCTGCTGGCCGTCTTGAAACACCCAATGGTGGCGCTCGGGCAATCGCGCGGTGCCCATTTGGCGGCGGTTCGGCAATTCGAAAAACAAGTCTTGCGCGGCCCCAGACCAGCCCATGGGCTGGCTGGATTGCGGCAAGCTCTGCGCGTCGAGGGCGAGAGTGAAAGCCCGCTGGTGGACCGCGTCGAAGCGGCTTTTGCCAGCCTCAGCGAGCTGCCAAAAGCGGCGTCGCTGAGCGCCATTGTACCGGCCATGCTGGCCTGCGCCGAGGCGCTGATGGCCAATGATAAAGGCGACCAGCTAGAATTATTTGACCACGGCGATGATGGCCGCGCCCTGCAACCGTTCTTCGACAGCTTGATGCGTCACGCCGAACATGCCGCCGATATTCCACTGGCTGAGTGGCCCGACTTATTTGATTTGTGGTTGTCGCAAGCCTCTTTGCGTCGTCTGCCACGGGCGACGCCGCGGCTGTTTATCTGGGGCCCGCTGGAAGCGCGTCTGATGCAAACCGATGTGATGATTTTGGGCGGCTTGAACGAGGCTAGCTGGCCGCCCTTGCCAGAAACCGGCCCGTGGTTGTCGCGCCCGATGCGGCAAGAAATAGGCATGAGCCTGCCCGAGCGCCAGATTGGTTTGGCGGCGCATGACTTTGCCCAAGGGGCCAGTGCGCCGCGTGTGTTTCTCTCGCGGGCGATGAAAATCGACGGCTCGCCGAGCGTTGCGGCCCGTTGGTTGCGGCGTCTCGAGACGCTTTGCCACGGCCTGCCGCGCGCCCAAGGCGACCGCTTGCTGGCTTGGTGGTCGGCGCTGGATGGCGCCCCCGATGAGGTGAAAAAAGGCGCCGCCAGCATGCGGCCGCATCCATGCCCGCCGGTGGCGGCACGGCCGACGCAATTATCGGTGACGCAGATTGAGAAGCTTCTGTCTGACCCGTATGAAATTTACGCCCGCAAGATCCTTGATCTAAGAGAATTGGAACAAGTCGACACCCCCGCCGCTGGCCGCCATCGGGGCACGTTTTTGCACGCCCTATTTGAAAGATTGGTCACACAGGGGCGCCATTTGGACGACACCATTGCGGCAGATTTATTGGCCTATGCAGAGGAGATGCAGGCCAATCTGCCGGGCGGCGATTCGGTGATGCAATTCTGGCAAGCGCGGCTCAGTGCCATTGCCGATTGGTTTGCTGATTATGAATATCAGCGGCGCGACCGGCTGAGCACCAGTGTGGTGGAGGAGGTCGGCCAGATGACCATTAAGGTCGGCGGCCAGGACTTCACCATTACCGGCAAAGCCGACCGCATCGACCGGTTGCAAGATGGCAGCTATACCATCATTGATTATAAAACCGGCGAGGCACCGAGCAGAAAAGACGTCAACACGCATTTCGCGCCGCAATTGACCTTGGAAGCGGCGATTGTTCAGGCTGGTGGGTTTGCCGATAAAGGCCTGCCCGCAGGCTGGGTGAGGGAGCTGGCTTATTTGCAACTGACGGGCCGCACACCGGCCGGTAAAATCACCGCCATTGAAGCAAATGCCGAGCTGGTCGACGGGGCGGTCAATATGGTGCACGACTTGATTGCCAGCTATCTAAACCAAGACCAGCCCTATAGCTCGCACATTCGCCCGCGCCAGCAGCATTTCAGCTCAGCCTATGACCATTTGGCGCGTCTGGCCGAGTGGCGCACGGCCCTAGACCTAGAGGCCAGCGATGAGTGAAAGCCAAAACATTATGGGCCAAGCCGTCAGCCAAGCCTCTCTGGCGGCAGATCCGCAAAATTCGGCATGGGTGGCGGCCAATGCTGGCTCTGGTAAGACCTATATTCTCATCACCCGTCTGGTGCGCTTGATGCTATCGGGCGTGGTACCGGAAAAACTGCTGTGCCTGACCTACACACGCAGCGCCGCCGCAGAAATGCAGGACAGGCTGTTTTCGCTTCTGGCAGAATGGGCCTTGCTTGATGACGAGGCGTTGCAGGAGGCGATTGACGAACGCCTCGGCACATTGGGGGCGCCACATGATTTGGCTTTGGCGCGTATGTTGTTTGCCCGCGCACTAGAGACCCCGGGCGGCTTGCGGGTGCAGACCATCCACTCATTTTGCGAGAGTTTGTTAAAGCGGTTTCCGTTGGAGGCGGGCTTGTCGCCGCAATTTGACCTGCTTGACGAGCACGAGGCGCGGGCCATGCAGACGCAGATTATTCGCGGCCTGCTGATGCGCCATGACGACCCCGATTTACGCGCCGCCCTTGATGCTCTGACGCGGCAAATCAGCGAGCGTGACCTCAATGGCATGGCGCGCTCAATTTTGTCGCAACGCGACCGCTTTACCGCCACCGATGCAGCGCAGCAGTTGAATGCCTTGGCGGACAGGCTTGATCTCAGCGATATGCCGGAGGCGGCGCGTCACCCCCTGCAGGTGGCGCAAAGCCATATCGACGCCTATCAGGATAAAGCCGCCGGCTTGGCCCAATGGCTCGGCCAGTCGAGCAGTGTTAACGACGGCAAACAGGCGGCACATTTGGCGCGCTTTCATGCCCATGCGAAAGACGGCAAAATTGCTGAGGCGTGGGATAGCCTCGATTTGGTTTTCTTCAAACGCGAGGGCGGCGCAAAAACCTCACTCGTGACCAAAAAATATGGTGCCGCCGAGCCTGCTCATCTCGCCGTCTTTAATCAATGGGCGGCGGCGTTCGAAGATGCTTTCCGCCAGAGCCGCGCCTGCCATAGCTATCAGCTTACCAAAGCGGTGCATTTATTTGCCCGCCATTTGCTAGACCAATATGCGCTGCTCAAAGAACAGCGCGGCTTGCTCGACTATGATGATTTGATTGAGCGCACCAATGACATGCTGGCCCGGAAGCAAGCGGCGGCATGGGTGCTGTTCAAGATTGATAGCGGGCTTGAGCATATTCTGGTCGATGAAGCGCAAGACACCAGCCCGGCGCAATGGCGGGTTATCCGGGCGCTTGCCAATGAGTTTTTCGCCGGTGAAACGGCCCAGCAAACCACCCGCACAATTTTCGCTGTGGGCGATGAAAAGCAATCAATTTTCAGCTTTCAAGGGGCTGACCCGGCCGGTTTTGACGCGCAATTCCGCCATTTTTCGCAGATGATTGAGCAAATTGGCGGACAGGTGAATTATGTGCCTTTGAAAATGTCATGGCGCTCGGCACCAGAGATTTTGCAGCTTGTCGACAAAGTATTTGAAAGCAGCGCGGCGGCCCGTGGCCTGAGTGCGTGGGGCGAGAAAACCGAGCATTTGGCGCAACGCCAAAAAGCCACTGGCTATGTCGCGCTATGGCAGGCCGAAACACCGCCAGAGTCCAGCGATGTGGTGCCTGCCAACCAAGTGCCAAGCGATGGTTTGCAGGAAACCGCACGACAGAAACTGGCGCGCCGCATTGCCGATAAAATCGACCAGTGGATGGGTGACCCGTCATCTGATATTCGGGCCGGTGATATTCTTATTTTGGTGCGCAAGCGCGATGACTTTGTCGAAGACATGATCCGCGCCCTAAAACGCCGCCAGATTAATGTCGCCGGAGCCGACCGCATGGTGCTGTTAGAGCAAATCGCCATTATGGATCTCATGGCGGCGGCCGATTTCGCCCTGCATCCGGAAGATGATTTGTCCTTGGCTTGCGTGCTGCGCTCGCCGCTTGGCGGGCTCAGTGATGACCAGCTATTTGATTTGGCGCATGGGCGGTCGGGCAGTTTGTGGGCCGCTTTGAGCGTGGCGAAGGCCGATGATCCGGCGCTTGGCCCAGTGCATCAGCGCCTGACATGGCTGCTCGATAATATCGATTATTTGCGGCCTTATAATTACTTCGCCGAATTATTGAGCGGGCAAAATGGCCACGCCTTACTGCGCGCCCGGCTTGGCTTTGAAATTGATGATGCGATTGGCGAGTTCTTGCGCCTTGCTTTGGCTTTTGAAAGCCAGAACATCGCCTCCATGCAAGGGTTTTTGAATTTCGTCCGGCAAGGCGAGCAGGTGATTAAGCGCGATATGGAAAACCGCCAAGACGCGGTGCGGATTATGACGGTGCATGGCGCCAAAGGCTTGGAAGCACCGGTTGTGTTTTTGCCCGACACATGCGGCAGCCCGACCAGCAGCACCCAGCAACGCGGCTCGCTGCATATGAGCGGGGCGGCAGAAATTATGTGGCGGGCCAATAAGAAAATGCGCGAACCATATAGCCAAAGCCGGGAAGAACAGGCGCACGAAGCCGAAATCGCCGAGTCCAAGCGGCTGCTCTATGTGGCGCTGACGCGGGCCCGCGACCGGCTGTATATTGGTGGCTACTTAAATCGCCGACCGCCAAATCCGGCCAAAGGCTCGTGGTATGAAATGCTCGCTGAGGTGATGCAAAAAGACGCTTTCAAAGCCGAGGTCGATGGCGAGACGCTGTGGCATTTCGGCGATGAGGCGGCGGCTTTGCCCGAGCGCGACAAAGAAGCCCCGGCCTATGAAGTGCCGCCCGCCCCCGATTGGGTGTCTGAAAAAATATCCGCCACACAGGCGCGCCAGCACATTCAGGCGGAGAAAATATTCGCCCCGTCGCTGCTCGGTGAGGCGCGCGGCGGCCATGATGCGGATGGCTTAAAGGCCGATGATATAACCGCCAATGCCGCCAGCGCGGCCGGCGACAGCCAGAAAATGCAGGCGGCGGCGTTGCGCGGGACGCTGTCTCACGCCCTGTTTGAGCATTTACCGGCCTTGCCAAAAACCGACCAGCGATCAGCGGCCGAGACCTATCTGGCCCGTCATGCAGCTGATTTGCCGGAGACCAACCGGCAGCAAATGATTGACGATGTGCTGGCGGTGTTAAGCGATCCGTCAATGGCCGATTTATTTGCTCCGCAAAGCCGCGCCGAAGCGCCGATTGCCGGTCACATCAAGCTCGATAATGGCGAGCGCTTGCAGTTTAGCGGCCAGATTGACCGCTATGTAGAAACCCCCGATGGGCTGTATCTGGTCGATTTCAAAACCGGTCGGGTGCCGGAAACCGTGCCGCTGGCGTATTTGCGGCAAATGGCGGTTTACCGTGCCCTGATGCAGGCCGTGCATCCTGATAAACCCGTGCATTGCGGCCTGGTGTGGACGCAAGCCTGCCGCACCGACTGGTTGGCCAGTGACGATCTCGACGCCGCCTTGGCCAGCCTGACCAGCATTTAAGAAGCTGTTGAGAGCCTCTTGCGAGAGCGTCTGCGCGCTTGATTATCGGCCCCCCAGTTCCTAGATTACAGGTAATGATTCTTTTCACAGGAGAGCCCAATGGCAGTCAAACATATCGAGGATGGTGATTTCGAAACCCAAGTGTTGAACGCGGACGGACCGGTTCTGGTCGATTTTTGGGCTGAATGGTGTGGGCCGTGCAAGCAAATTGCCCCTGCGCTCGACGAATTATCTGACGAATATGCTGGCAAAGTGTCGATCATCAAAATCAACATTGATGAAAACCCAGAAGCCCCGACGACTTATGGCGTGCGCTCTATTCCAACGATGATGATTTTCCAAGACGGGCAGGCCAGTGCGACGAAAGTCGGCGCCGCGCCAAAAAGCCAAATCAAAGAGTGGATCGACGAAACCCTGTAACGGTTACGATTGATTAACCCGCAACACATCGCCAGCCAGATATAACGAGCCGGCGATGAGGATAAGCGCATGGGCGTCTGATATGGCGGCCAGCGCCGCCTCGAAATGTTCATGGCATTGGCTGTCGAGCCCGAGCCGCTTGGCGGCTTGCTGAAGCTCCTGCGGTGGCGTCGCATTATCGCTCGACGCAATCGGCACAAAATGCAGATTGAGCCGCCCCTCCAAGCCGTCAGCCTGTAACAGTTCAGCCAAATAATTATCCTGCGCCTTGCTGGTCAACAGACCGATAATCATATGCAGTGGGCGGCCCTGTTGGCTGTTGAGCCAGTCGGCCAGCATTCGCGCCGCCGCCTGATTATGCCCGCCATCGAGCCATAATTCGCTGCCCTTGTCGGTTAGGGGGGCACCCAATTTACCGCTGGTTAATTTTTGCAGGCGGGCCGGCCATTGCGCGGTTTCCAGCCCTTGGCCAATCTCTGCCGCGCCCAGTCCTAACTGGCGGGCGATGGCGATGGCGGTGCCGGCATTGATTATCTGATGGCGCCCAATCAGTGCTGGGTGTGGCAAATCCAGCAGGCCATTTTCGTCTTGATAGACCAGCCGCCCATGTTCTTCCCAGACCTGCCAGTCTTGCCCAGCCCGTGCTATGGGGGCACCCTGTGCTTGGGCTGTTTGTTCAATAATATCAGCCGCTTCTGGCACTTGCGGCGCGACAATCACCGGCCTATTGGGCTGAATAATACCGGCTTTTTCGGCCGCGATACCGGCAATTGAGGAGCCGAGAAAATCTTCATGGTCGAGGCCGACAGGGGTGATGGCGGTGACCAATGGATCGACCAGATTGGTCGCATCAAGACGCCCGCCCAAGCCTACTTCTAGTAGTAAGAAATCGGCTTCATGCTCGGCAAAGGCGCAAAACGCCGCCGCCGTGGTGATCTCAAAAAATGTAATGTCACGGCCCTGATTGGCGTCTTCGCAACGGGCCAGATAATGCGCCAGCTGTTGCTCGCTAATCTGCTGACTGGCGAGGGTGATGCGTTCGTGAAACGCCACCAAATGCGGCGAGCTATAAGCGTGCACGCGATGGCCTGCCGCCTCTAACATGGCGCGCACAAAAGCCAGCGTCGAGCCTTTGCCATTGGTGCCGGCGAAGTGGATGATGGGCGGGCATTTGTCTTGCGGGTTGTCGAGCGCGGCCAGCAGGCGTTGCATCCGGCCCAGCGACAAGTCGATCAGTTTTGGGTGTAAATCAAGAAGGCGCGCTAACAGCGTGTCGCTGTTGTCAGGCGAGGCACTCATTGTTTATTCGGCGGGGAGCGCGTCAGGGGCTTTGCCGCCCATCAGCAAATCAATCACATTGGCCAGCGTGTCACGCATTTTGTGACGGTGCACCACCATATCAATCATCCCATGTTCGAGCAGATATTCGGCCCGTTGGAAGCCATCTGGCAGACGCTCTTTAATGGTGTCTTGAATAACCCGAGGGCCAGCAAAACCGATCAGCGCGTTAGGCTCGGCAATATGGATGTCGCCCAGCATACCGTATGAGGCGGTGACGCCGCCGGTTGTTGGGTCGGTGAGAATAACAATATAGGGCAGGCCGCGCTCGCGCAGTTGTTGCACGATGACCGTGGTGCGCGGCATTTGCATGAGCGATAAAATACCCTCCTGCATACGCGCGCCACCAGCGGCGGCGACCATAATCAGCGGCGCGTTATGTTCCAGCGCGGTTTGACCGGCTGTCACAACCGCTTCACCAGCCGCCATGCCCAAGGACCCGCCCATGAAGTGGAAGTCTTGCACAGCGACGACGCTGGTTTTGTCTTTGATTTTACCAAGGCCGATTTGCACAGCGTCTTTTTCGCCGGTTTTCAGGCGGGCATCTTTCAGCCGCTCGGCATATTTCTTTTGGTCTTTGAATTTCAGCGGGTCATGCGGCACGTCGGGCACGGTGATGCGGTTAAATTTGCCATCATCAAATAGTGCTTCAAAACGCTCCGGCGCGCCAATGCGCATATGGTGGTCACAGCCCGGGCAGACTTTTTGCAGGGCCACCAAATCGCGGTGAAAAATCATCTCACCGCATTTTTTGCAGTTTTCCCAAAGATTATCAGGCGTCTCATCGCGATCATTAAAGACGCTTGGAAAGCGCGGGCGGACGAAGTTCTTAATCCAATTCACGTCGCTGACTCCAATCTGGCCTTTTTTGCCAGTTGTTTCAATCTAGCTACTTTTTTACACCCGAAGCCAGTTGCGATGCAAGCAAAAGCACGTTTTTTATGCAATCGGGCTGGGCTTTGCCGTCGGCGTCGAGATTGTCGGCAATCGTCTCAACCAGCACTGAGCCCACGACTGCGCCGTCTGCGATGCTGGCAATATCATGCGCTTGCTCGGGTGTGCGAATACCAAATCCAACCACCACCGGCAGCTCGGTTTGGCCTTTAATGCGCGCAACATTGCTGGCCACGGCATTTTGTTCCGGCGCCGCCGAACCGGTGATGCCGGCAATCGAGACATAATACAGAAAGCCAGATGTATTGGTGAGGATGCTGGGCAGGCGTTTGTCGTCGGTTGTTGGGGTCGCCAAGCGGATGAAGTTCAGGCCGCCACGCAGGGCTGGCAGACACAATTCTTCGTCTTCTTCGGCCGGTAAATCGACAATAATCAGCCCATCGACACCGGCCTGTTTGGCTTCGGCGACGAATTTTTCCGGCCCGTAGTGATAAATCGGGTTGTAATAGCCCATCAGCACAATCGGCGTGGTGTCATTATCGGCACGAAACGCGCGTACCATGTCGAGCGTGCCAACCACTGTTTGACCAGCTTTCAGGGCCCGTTGCGAGGCCACTTGAATGGCCGGGCCATCGGCCATTGGGTCGGTGAATGGCATGCCGATTTCAATCACATCGGCACCGGCTTCGGGCAGGCCAGCAAGAATGGCTTGCGAGGTTTCACGGTCGGGGTCGCCGGCTGTCACAAAGGCGACAAAGGCTTTTTCATTACGCGCCGCCAATTCGGCAAAGCGTGTGTCGAGGCGTGTTTGAGTGGTATCAGCCATGGTCATCCTATAGTTCCACGTCGAGATGCTCGGCAACGGAGAACACGTCTTTGTCGCCACGCCCGCACATATTCATCACTAGCAAATGGTCGGACGGCAAGTCAGGGGCAATTTTACTGACATGGGCCAGCGCGTGAGACGGCTCCAACGCCGGAATAATACCTTCGAGACGGGTGATTAACTGGAACGCTTCCAGCGCTTCGGCATCTGTGGCCGAGACATAATTGACCCGCCCGCTATCGCGCAAGAAGGCGTGTTCGGGGCCAATGCCGGGATAGTCTAGTCCGGCAGAGATTGAATGGCCTTCGATAATCTGGCCGTCATCATCCTGCAGCAAATAGGTCCGGTTGCCGTGCAACACGCCCGGCTCGCCGCCAGCCAAAGAGGCCGCGTGATCGGGCGTATCCAGCCCCAAGCCACCAGCTTCAACACCGATAATATTGACCTCGGCATCGTCGAGGAAAGGATGGAACAGACCCATGGCATTTGAGCCGCCGCCAATGCAGGCGACCAGAGAGTCCGGCAAGCGGCCCTCGCGCTCGAGCATTTGGGTTTTGGTTTCTTTACCGATAATCGACTGGAAATCGCGCACCATGGCCGGATAAGGATGCGGGCCAGCGACGGTGCCGATGATGTAGAAAGTATCGTCCACATTGGCCACCCAGTCGCGCAAGGCTTCGTTCATCGCGTCTTTCAGCGTACCGGCACCTGCCGTGACAGCGCGAATATCAGCCCCCAGCAGTTTCATCCGGAAAACATTGGGCTTTTGCCGCTCAATATCAGTGGCCCCCATAAACACCGTGCAGGGCAGGCCAAAGCGCGCCGCCACCGTGGCCACAGCCACGCCGTGCTGACCGGCGCCGGTTTCGGCGATGATGCGGGTTTTGCCCATCCGTTTGGCCAATAGAATTTGCCCGAGGCAATTATTGATTTTGTGCGAGCCGGTATGGTTCAGCTCGTCGCGTTTCAAATAGATTTTGGCGCCGCCATAATGTTCAGTCAGGCGCTCAGCAAAATAAAGCGGGCTTGGGCGACCGACATAATGGGTTTGCAGGTCAATCAATTCGTCTTCAAAAGCCGGGTCTTGCTGGGCCGCGCCATAGGCTTTCTCGAGATCGAGAATAAGCGGCATCAGGGTTTCAGCCACAAAGCGTCCGCCGTATAAACCGAAGCGGCCATTTTCGTCTGGGCCTGCGCTATATGAATTTTTCTTGTCCACGATTTCCAACCTATTTCCTAAACAGTGCGTACAGATTCAACAAAGCGGGTCATCAGCCCCGCATCTTTTTGCCCGGGCGCCGTTTCCACACCGCTCGACAGATCGACCATTGGTGCATTGCTGGCGCGAATGGCCTCGGCCACATTATCTGGGTTCAGACCACCAGCCAGCAAATATGGCTGTTTCCCGTCATAAGCCTTTAGCAACGTCCAGTCAAAAGCTTCTCCATTGCCGCCGGGCATGCCGCCTTCGGGTGGCTTGGCGTCAAACAAAAACCAGTCGGCCAGACCTTCATAGTCTTTGGTGCGGGCGAAGTCTTCGGCACTGCCAATCGACACGGCCTTAATAATCGCGCTATGCGAACGCCGCTTAATATCGGCGACGCGCTCAGGGCTTTCTGAGCCGCTTAACTGAATGCGATGCGGGCTGACAGAGGCCAGCGCGGCTTCCAGCATTTCCTCATCCGGGTCGGCCAAAACCGATATGCGCTCGACATTGGGATTGCATTTTGAGGCCAGAATGGAGGCTTGCTCGGCGGTCAAATGGCGCGGCGAGGGTTTGTAAAACATAAAGCCGACCATTTCGATGCCGAGGGCGTTGACGGTGTCGATGTCTTCGGGCCGCGTCAGGCCGCACATTTTAATCTTGGCAGACATTAGGCATCACCGGCGCGCAGGCTGGCGGCAATATCTTGCGCCGCCTGAGCAGGGTTTTGGTGGCTGGTAATCGGGCGGCCAATGACCAGAATATCAGCCCCAGCGGTTTGCGCTTCGACCGGTGTCATAATGCGCTTTTGGTCATTAACGGCGCTTCCGGCGGGGCGAATACCGGGCACGATGAGTTTGAAGGCCGGCCCCATTTCTTGCCGCAGGGCGATGATTTCATGGGCTGAGCAGACGACACCGTCCATGCCATTGGCGCGCGCCAAGCTGGCCAGCCGCAACACTTGATCACGCGGACTGCCGGAGACGCCTATATTGTGCAAATCGGCTTCCGATAAGCTGGTCAGAACCGTCACCGCCAACATGGTTGGGGCATCGTTACCGGCTTCTTTGGCGGCGTCACTGGCCGCTTTCATCATTGCTGCGCCGCCGCCGCCATGCACATTTAGCAGGGCTGGCTTCAGCGGGGCCAAGGCGCGCACCGCGCTGGCCACTGTGTTGGGGATGTCATGCAGTTTCAAATCGAGAAAGATCGGCGCACCATGGGCGGCCAAAGCCTGATAGCCCGTCACACCTTGGGCATAGAAAAATTCCAGGCCGATTTTTAGCCCGTCGACAGCGCCAGCCACTTGTTTGGCCATGGCTTCGGCATGGGCTAAATCGGGCGTGTCGAGGGGGCAATAAACCTCGGCGCGCGACGCGGTATGGGCAGTGTTTTGGCTCATGCAGACGGCTTCCTCAGCTTCTATTTGACGGTGCGATCTTCTAGCATGATGGCTTCCTCAGGTAAATGGTCGGCGGCGTTTGACTGGCTGTGCTGGCGGAGCGCGGCGCGGTTCTGGCTGAGTTGGTTTTTCCAGCGCAGCAGCGCGCTCATCCACCAGCCGGCGATAAAGCCAACCGCTAGGGCCACCGCAATAATAACAAATAGCGGCAGCTCAACGCCTTGGCTGGGTTGCTCATAGATCCAAGCCAGCACATTGAGGTCGAGATTTACAGCTTGTCGGTTCAGCGCGGCAAGCGGCACCAGCACAATGGCCAGCCCGATAAAGCCAAGACGGCTCAGTAATTTGCCGAGGAAAGCCCTCACAGGCTATTTTCCGGAATCGGCATTGAGCCGATTGCGCAGTTCTTTTCCGGTTTTGAAGAAGGGGGCGTTTTTGCGGGCGACGGCGACCGATTCACCGGTTCTTGGATTGCGGCCAATGCGCGCCTCACGATGTTTGACTGAAAAAGCACCAAAGCCACGCAACTCAACGCGGTCGCCACGACCCATCGCATCACCAATTTCATCGAGCAGACGATTTACAATCGCTTCGACGTCTCGTTGATAGAGATGCGGGTAAAGTTCTGCTATGCGGCTGACGAGCTCTGACTTAATCATGACTGACCTTCTCACTAATCGAATATTAAACTGCCAAAGGCGTTGCTACCCGTCAAGCAGAAGAATCAAAAAAAACGGCCCGGACAATGCCGAGCCGTTTTAATTTTGGGACGAGAATTTTTTACTCGTCGTCGGCTTTCAGAGCAGCACCGAGGATATCACCCAGTGATGCGCCACTGTCTGACGAACCATATTGGGCCACGGCTTCTTTCTCTTCAGCAATTTCCAATGCTTTGATGGACAGACCAACGCGACGGTCGCGCTTGTCGAGATTTGTCACCATGGCATCGAGTTTATCGCCAACATTGAAGCGCTCTGGACGCTGGTCTTCACGGTCGCGAGACAGGTCTGAGCGGCGGATAAAGGCTGATACATCGCCTTCGCCGACTGACACTTCCAGACCACCATCGGTCACGGCAGTTACTTCGCAAGTGATGGTGTCACCACGGCGCAATGTGCCGAGGCTTTCAAATGGGTCGCCGTCAAGCTGCTTGATACCCAAGCTGACGCGCTCTTTTTCCTGATCAACATCAAGAACAACCGCTTCAACCGTATCACCTTTGGTGAATTTGGCCAGCGCCTCATCACCAGATGCGTTCCAGTCGAGATCAGAAATATGCACCATGCCGTCAATTTCATCTTCCAGACCAACAAACAGACCAAACTCGGTGATGTTCTTGATCTCGCCAGAAACTTTCGTGCCTGATGGATATTTGCCTGAGAAATCGGCCCATGGGTTTTCAACACATTGCTTGAGACCCAGTGAGATACGACGTTTTTCGGAATCGACTTCCAAAATCATCACTTCGACTTCTTGCGAGGTTGAAACGATTTTGCCCGGATGGACGTTTTTCTTCACCCAGCTCATTTCTGAGACGTGGACAAGGCCTTCAATGCCTGAGCCAAGCTCAACAAATGCACCATAATCGGTGATGTTGGTCACTTGACCTTTGACTTTGCTTTCCAGTGGGAAGCGGTTTGACACATCATCCCATGGGTCGCTTTCAAGCTGTTTCATGCCAAGGCTGATACGTTGTGTTTCAGCGTTGATTTTAACAACTTGCACTTTTACCGTTTCGCCAACAGTCAGCACTTCTGACGGATGGTTGACGCGGCGCCATGCAATGTCAGTGACGTGCAACAGGCCGTCAACACCGCCCAGATCAACAAACGCACCATAATCAGTGATGTTTTTCACAACACCTTCGACGGTTTGACCTTCGACCAGATTCTGCACGATTTCACTGCGTGCTTCGGCGCGGGTTTCTTCCATAATGGCGCGGCGTGACACAACGATGTTGCCACGGCGGCGGTCCATTTTCAGGATTTGGAAAGGTTGCGGCGTGTTCATCAATGGGGTGATGTCGCGCACGGGGCGGATATCGACCTGACTGCCTGGCAAGAATGCTGTGGCACCATCGAGATCAACGGTGAAGCCACCTTTGACACGACCAAATATAACGCCTTCGACGCGCTCTTCGGCTTCGAATGACTTTTCGAGTTTGACCCAGCTTTCCTCACGACGGGCTTTGTCGCGAGACAGAACAGCCTCACCCATAGCGTTTTCGATACGATCGACGAAAACTTCAACTTCATCGCCAACATTAATGTCAGCGGCTTTGCCAGCCATCGCGAATTCGCGAAGCGGCACGCGGCCCTCGGTTTTCAGACCAACGTCAATAATCGCCAAATCATTTTCGACGGCGGTGACGCGACCTTTGACAACACTACCCTCAATCGAGGAATCAGCGGCAAAGCTCTCTTCTAATAGGGCTGCAAAATCTTCTGTTGTCGGGTTCATTTCCGACGGGTTATTGGTTTCGGACACGTTTGTGTCTCCTAAAAAATATGCCGACCGTTTTAATCACGGCGGACTTCCCAACATGCTTCATCTGTTCTCAAAGACGCAGACAAAACAAGGCCACAAAAAGGGCTTACGGGCAGTGATGAAAAAAACGCTGAGGGCGGTTTGGATTTCAGGCTTTATCTCGCGATATAGGCCAGAGCCGCTTCAACGGCCTCTTCTATAGACAAATCTGAGGTGTCTAGCAAGTGCGCATCTCCGGCTTGCTTCATTGGCGCTGTGTCGCGGTTGGCGTCGCGCGCGTCGCGGTCTTTGATGTCGCGCAAGACTTCGTCGATTGTGAGCTGGTCATTATCGCGCCGTAACTCGAGAAAACGACGCTCAGCGCGGACTTCAGCGCTTGCGGTGACGAATAATTTATGCGCCGCTGTCGGGCAGACAATGGTGCCAATGTCGCGGCCATCCAAAATCGCGCCGGTTTTGCCAGCAGGTGGGTGCAGCGCAAAATCTCGCTGGGCTTGCAGGATACAAGCCCGCACTTGCGGTTTTGCCGCCACATGAGACGCCGCGATGCCGGCCTCCGCCGTGCGCAAAGTGGCTTGCGTGTCGGCCTCATTCAATGCTTCTAGCTGTAGGGCTTGGGCGGCGGCGAGGGCGTCGGCGTCGTCTTGCGGGTCGCCACCAGCATTGAGCACGGCCACGCCAACAGCGCGGTAAAGCGCGCCGGTGTCGAGATAGGCATAATCAAATTTTTCGGCCAGACGCCGCGCCAGCGTGCCCTTGCCGGAGGCGGCCGGGCCATCAACCGCAATAATGGTTGGCTTAGCGCTCAAACTGCACACCCAGCGTTTGCATCAGGCTGAAAAAAGTCGGGAAACTGGTTTCAATCATTGTCGTGTCGTCAACACTGACCGGATTTTTGGCAAATAGGCCGAGCACCAGAAACGACATGGCGATGCGGTGGTCGTGGCGGGTTTCAATCAGCCCGCCGCCTTCAACGCCAGCCTCGCCGGCGCCGATAATCAGCAAATCATCGTCGCCCTCGGTCAGCTCGACGCCATTGGCTTTCAAGCCATCGGCAATGGCTGACAGGCGATCGCTTTCTTTGACCCGTAATTCATGCAGGCCATGCATATGGGTTGGCCCTGTGGCGCAGGCCGCCGCCATCGCCAAGGCCGGATATTCGTCAATCATTGAGGCGGCAATCGCGCCGCTGACCTCGACCCCTTTAAGGGCGCTATGGCGCACCCGCAAATCGGCGACGCGCTCACCGGCTTGCTGGCGCTCATCAATGATGGTGATGTCGCCGCCCATATCCTGCAACACGCGGATCAGACCATCGCGTTGCCGGTTGAGCATAATATTTTCCAACACCACGTCAGAGCCGGGCACGCATAAGGCGGCGACCATCGGAAACGCCGCCGAAGACGGATCGCCGGGCACGGCAATATCAGTGGCTTGCAGCTGCGCTTCGCCGGTGATCGTGACGATATGTTGGGCGCCGTCGCTGTGGCGTTCAATCTCGGCCCCGAACAGGGTCAGCATATTCTCGCTATGGTCGCGGGTGATTGGGGCTTCGCGCACTGTGGTTTTGCCTGGCGCGTTGAGGCCAGCCAGCAAAATCGCCGACTTCACCTGTGCCGAGGCAACCGGTGAGAGATAATCAATCGGCATGGCGGTGGGCGGGCCAGCCAGATGCAGCGGCAGGGTGACTTTATCAGCGCTGGCGGCAGAGACTTGCGCCCCCATCAGCGATAGCGGGTCGGTGACGCGGGCCATCGGGCGGCTCGAGAGCGACGCATCGCCAATAAACTCGGCGCCAATGCCAGCCCCCGCAACAACCCCCATCACCAATCGCGCGCCGGTGCCGGAATTGCCAAAATCAAGCGCTGCCTCAGGGGCGCGCAAGCCGCCTGTGCCGACGCCGGTGACTTGCCAGTGGCCATCGCCGAGGCGGGTCATCTGGGCACCCATTTGCTGCATGGCTTGGGCGGTGGCTAGCACATCCGTGCCTTCCAGCAAGCCGGTTATGGTGCTGGTGCCGGTGGCCATGGCGGAGAGGATCAGCGCCCGGTGGGAGATTGATTTATCGCCAGCCATGCTGACGCGCCCGCTAAGCGGGGCGGTCGATAAACTGGCACGGGCAGGCTGAGTGGTTGTGGTCATGACATGGTTTTCGACAATTTGTCGAAGCGCGTCAAGGCGTTGGTGACGGCTCGATGTACAAAAAAAGATTTTTTGGTTTTGACAGACAGGTCACTTCATGGCAAGCAAACAGGCATTAAAGATTCATGCTTGCTTATAGGATGTATTATGGTCGACCCAAAACTTGGTACCAAGCGTACTTGTGAGGCCTGTGAGGCGAAGTTCTACGATTTGAATAAAGTTCCTGCCATTTGCCCCAAATGTAATCACTCATTTGATCCCAACGCCGCCGCGGTTGCCGCGACCCCTCGTAAAATTGAACCTGAGGCAGCGCCTGAGGTCGAAGAAGATGAGGATGAGCTGGAAGAAGATGAGGACGCCATCAGTCTTGAAACACTTGGGTCTGACGATGACGGCGATGATGACGAAGCCAGCTTGCCTGACTTCGAGGAAGACGCTGACGATAAAACCTTGCTCGACGACGAAGATGAAGACGACGAGGACAGCTATCTCGAAGACGAAGACTAGAAATAAGACGCGAATTAAGACTAGGCGGATATTTTTTCCGGCACGCATTATTTTTGTTGATTAGCGCGGCGTGTTGGATTAGCTTCCGCCTCGCTGATGCAAATTAATCTTTGCGCGGCATAAGGGGCCATAGCTCAGTTGGGAGAGCGCTTGCATGGCATGCAAGAGGTCGGCGGTTCGATTCCGCCTGGCTCCACCAAATTTTCTCTTAAAATTGGCACTAAATGGCTTGCTCCGCTTGCCTTGGCCGCGTTTTTTGGTTTAGGCTCAAAGCTGTATCGACACGTCATCGATAGCCTTATTTGTCTTTTTACCCTGCGGGTTTCGACCACATTTTGCATCATGACCACTGAAGCGTCTCTTGATCCTGTAAAGAAAGTTCTGATTGCCGGCGGCGGCATTGGCGGGCTGACGGCGGCGCTGGCCTGCCTGCATCACGGCCATGAAGTTGTGGTGCTTGAACAAGCCGCAGAATTGAGCCAGGTCGGCGCCGGTATCCAAATTCCCCCTAATGCGATGAAAGTGCTGCAAGCGCTGAAGCTCGACGCTGAGATTATTCAGCGCGGGTTTTCGCCGCTGGCCTTGGAAGCGCGTATGGGCACAACCGGCTTGCGCTTGTTCCAAATTGATGTCGGCGCCGCCATAGCCGATACCGGCTGCTGGGGCGCGCCTTATGTGCAAATTCACCGGGCCGATTATGTCGATGTGCTGGCCACCGCTTTGGCGGCCCGCGCGCCTGAGGCTTTGGTGACCAATGCCTCGGTCAATAGTTTCACCCAAAACGGTAAAGGCGTCAGCGTGATATTGAACGATGGTCGCCGGTTTGACGGCGATGTGCTGATTGGCGCCGACGGTATTCATTCGGTTGTGCGGCGCCAATTATTTGGCGCCGACCATGCGGTGTTTACCGGCAATTCGGCGTGGCGGGCCACTGTGCCGATTGAAAAACTCGGCGATTACGCGCCGCCCCCAACCGCGTGTGTGTGGATGGGGCGGGGGCGCCATTGTGTCACCTATCGGCTGCGCGGCAGCCAGTTGGTCAATTTCGTTGGCGTCGTCGAGCATAATAATTGGCCCAATGATTTCCACGTCGCCAGCCTGCAAGATGAGGCGTGGAGCCGACAGGGCAGCAAGCAAGAGATGCAGGCCGACTTTGCCGGTTGGCACAAAACCATCACCCACTTGATTGAGCAAGTTGAGACGCCGCACCAATGGGCCTTATTCGACCGCCAGCCGATGAAAAACTGGGTGCAGGGGCGGGTGGCTTTGCTCGGCGATGCGGCCCATCCTATGTTGCCGTTTATGGCGCAAGGCGCGGCGATGGCGGTTGAAGATGGCTGGTCGCTGGCCGCCGCTCTGGCCTCGGTGACGCCCAACACAGTGACGGTGATGCAAGACGGTGATGATGTGCGTGTGGCCTTGGCGCGCTATCAACGACACCGGCTGAAGCGGGCGCATCGTGCCCAAGCCGCCTCCCGCGATAATGCGCAAACTTTCCACCAGCGCTCGCTTTGGGGGCAGGTTAAAACCTATGCGCCGATGTGGCTGGGTGGCAAAGTGGCGCCGAATGCAGTGCGGGCGCGCCTCGACTGGCTGTATGAATATGACGTGACGCGGTTCCAGCACAATTAGGCTGGCGCGACAGCTAGGCCGAGGTTACCCCCCATTTTTCTTGCGCGACCTTCAAGCCAGCATAACGCGGCTGATGAATGGTCAAGCGTTCCAGCGCTTGCAGGCGCAAATGCGTCAGCAGGCTGGGGGCTGCCAAATCTATCTCGCCAGCATAAAGCGCATCGCATAGGCCGTCATGGGTCAGGTCCAGCGCCGCCAAGCGCGCTGCTTGGGCTTTGCTAAAATGCGGGCCGTAATCACTCATCCGTTGGACAATCGACAGCGTGTTGCCAGCCACTCGGGCATTGAATAAATCGCTACCGGTTTGGCGCGGAATCAGGTCGTCTTTTATCCATGCCGTCATCGCCGTCAATAGCTCGCCGGCTTCCGGCTCGGCTGAGCGCCTCTCGGTCTCGGGCAAGCTCAAATCTGTATCGAGCGGCGCCGAGATGCCGGCTTGCTGCTCCAGCATCATCAGCAAATCAATCTCGACTTCTGAGCTGCGCGTGCCAATCAGCGCCCGTTCGACCGAGCGATCGAGACCAGTGCGCCAAATTTGCGTCATCCGCAAGGTCATGGCACCCCAATTCAACGAGGCGTAGATTAGCCAGAAATGAAACCGAGCGCGGTCAATCTGGCGTCCGCTGGCGGCTTCATAGGCGGTCAGAAAATCTTCGATCTGGCCGACCCCGCCGACCGGCTGATGGTAGTTGCCAAACCGCCATGACGGCATGCACAGCCATGCCAGATCTTCCGCCGGATCGCCAATATGCGCCAGCTCCCAATCGAGGACGGCAGAAATCCCCGTCGCGTCAATCAACAGATTGCCCATGCGGAAATCACCATGCAGAAATTGTTGCGGCGCCTCGGCTGGCAGATTGTTCTCTAGCCAGTTTAGGGCCAGCGCAAAGACCGGCGATTTGGCGCCCATAGTATCCAGTAGGGTTTTCAAATTGGCGACGCTCTCCGCCGCCTTGGTGGCGCGTAAAGCGACATTGGCCTCGGCCAGTCTGTCGACCGGCATGGCGTGAATTTTGGCCAATTGTTCGGCGCAGTGTTGGGTAAACACCGCCAAGGCCGGTTGATAGCTCGGGTCTTTGAATAATTTATACGGCAGCGCTTCGCCTTCGGCGCGGGCCATCACAAAACCAGTGCCCAAACCGTCTTCATCCAATAGGCGGCCAATCACTTGCGGCGCCCGCACACCATGTTCGAAAGCCAAATCGACAATGCTGGCCTCGTCATCGAGGGACATTCCACCGGCCTGTTTATCCGGCGCGATGCCGCCCGGGTGACGCCGCAAGATGAGCTTTTGCGGGCCACAATCAAACGCCCAAATTTCCATATTGGCGCCCGCAGTCAGGCGTTTTAGCCCATCCACCGGGTCGGAAAAATGCCGCTGGCAAAACCGTGTAAGCCCTTGCTGGATGCTGTCATGTGAGGTGGCTGTGGCCGCTTTGTCAGCCTGTGATTGAGCTTGAGTCATGGCAGCATCATAGGCGGCTGTGAGGGCAGCGGTCAAACATCATTCAGTCGGTCGGCGCTGTGTTGTGATGTGTCGTGGCGCGGCCAAGGTTTCAAAGTTAGGGCTTGCAACGGCGCAGAGGGTTAGCCTAACTTTGGGCTAATTATCAGGAGGAAACAATGAGTGAAACAGCTTATAAACCGGCGAAAATATGGGAGTGGAACACCAAAAATGGTGGTCGCTTTGCCAATATTAATCGCCCGATTGCGGGGCCAACATCGGAAAAAGAATTGCCAGTCGGCGAACATCCGTTCCAACTCTATTCTTTGGGCACACCCAATGGCGTGAAGGTCACGGTGATGCTCGAGGAGCTTTTGGAGCTTGGCCATAAAGGGGCTGAATATGATGCGTGGCTGACCAATATTGGCGATGGCGACCAGTTCACCAGCGGCTTTGTCGAGGTTAATCCGAACTCGAAAATTCCAGCCATGATGGATCGCAGCGAAGCACAATCGCGTCGGGTGTTTGAGTCGGGCGCCATGCTGATGCATTTGGCGGAAAAATTTGGTGCCTTTTTGCCGGAAGACGGCCCAGCACGCACCGAAACCCTATCTTGGTTGTTCTGGCAAATGGGCAGCGCCCCGTATCTCGGTGGCGGCTTTGGGCATTTTTATGCCTACGCTCCCGAGCCGATTGAATATTGCATTGACCGCTTCGCCATGGAGGTGAAACGCCAGCTCGATGTGCTCGACCGCCACCTTGCCGACAATGAATATATGGCCGGTGATCAATACACCATTGCCGATATCGCCATCTGGCCGTGGTATGGCTCAATGGCCAAAGGCATTTTGTATGAAGCGGGCGAGTTTCTGCAGGTTCACGAATACACCAATCTGGTGCGCTGGACAGACATGATTGCCCTGCGGCCAGCGGTAAAACGCGGACGTTTGGTCAATAAGGTCTGGGGTGATGAGAAGAACCAATTGCTGGAACGCCATAATGCCAGCGATTTTGACGGTCTCGACGTTTAATCTCGGCGGCTGATTAAAATCAGGCAAAATAGCTCAAAAATAAAGGGTGGTGGAGTTGTCTCCACCAACCTTTTTCTTGTTTGGTGTGGGCGCCGCTTAGGCCGCGTCGTTTGATTCCAGTTCCAGCCAACCAATATTCTGGTCGCCGCGTCGGTACACCATATTCAACCGGTTTTGCGATTGGGTGCGGAACAACACAAACTCAGACTCGCCAACTTCCAATTGCATCACGGCTTCGCTGACACTCAAGCGCGGAATGACTTTGTGGTTTTCGGCAACCACCACTGGCACGAAATCCTCCGGCGCTTCATCGGTTTCGCCTTCTGGCTGAAGGATTTTTTCCGGTGCGCTGGGCACTGCGTCATTGAGGCGCTGGTCGTGGTGGTTTTTCAGGCGCCGTTTATAGCGGCGCAATTGTTTCTCGATTTTGGCGACCGATTGGTCAAAGCATTGATAGACATCACTATCACTGCCCGATGCGTGCAAATAAAGCCCGCTATCGAGATGCAGCGAACAGGCGGCTTCAAAATTATGGCCTTGTTTGGAGAAGGTGACATTTACATCGGCCGGTCGCTCAAAATATTTGCTGACCGCGTCGTGAAAGCGTGCCTCAACATGGGTGCGAAGCGCATCTCCAGTTTCCATATGCCGTCCTGTAATGTGAATGTTCATGTGTTTCTCCTTTCCTATGACCCTGCGCTTGATTGCAGTCAGTCATCTGCGTGCGAATAAGCGCCACAGCAGGCGGAGATGTCTCAGGCTCACGCCTGTAAGTGACTCATGCCTCATCAATAAGACACACCAAAACTGTGCCCGATTATCGGCGCCGAGTCTAGCGTCAAACAGGTGAGGGGAAGCCGATTAAAGTTCGAAATCTTGTCCGAGATAGGTGGCGCGGACATCTGGATGGGCGACAATTTCCTCGGCTGTGCCTTGCATCAGCACATGGCCGTCATGGATAATCACCGCGCGGTCAATAATGCCCAATGTCTCGCGCACATTGTGATCGGTAATCAAAACCCCGAGGCCGCGTTGCTTGAGCTTGGCGACCAATTCGCGAATGTCGCTAATGGCAATCGGGTCAATGCCGGCGAAGGGTTCATCGAGCAGAATAAAGCTCGGGTCGCTGGCCAGCGCACGGGCAATTTCGGCGCGGCGGCGCTCGCCACCTGACAGCGCTTGGCCTTGCGTGTGGCGGACATGGCCAATGGCAAAATCATCGAGCAGCTCTTCCAGCCGCGCCATGCGGGCGTCTTTATCCGGTTCCAAGGTTTCGAGAATGGCGAGGATGTTTTGCTCAACGCTCAGGCTGCGGAAAATGGACGCCTCTTGCGGTAGATAACCAATCCCCATGCGGGCGCGCCGATACATCGGCAGCAGCGAGACATCATGCCCGTCAATCATCACCCGACCGCTATCGGGGCGGATGAGACCGGTAATCATATAAAAGGTGGTGGTTTTGCCGGCCCCATTTGGCCCCAACAGGCCGATGGTTTCGCGTCGGTCAAAGGTCAGCGAAACATCTTTCACGACGGTGCGATTGCCGAATTTTTTGGTCAGAGACTCAGCACGAAGACCACCGCGCGGGCCGTCTGTGTGTTCATCTGTCGACGTTGTGTCGGCGGCCTGTGATGCTTTGCTTGTCATGAGGTTCCCAGAAAATTAACGCGACCACCCTAAACCAAACGCCGCCATCTGCAAAGGCGCCGGCTTCATGGTTTTAATTCAATCCGCACACGCGGAGTTGGCGTGCCAGAGTCTGATGGCTGCGCCGCCATGGTGCTGATGCCGGTGCGCATATCGACGACCAGTCGCTGGCCGGTCATATTGCGGAATTGATTGTCGCTGTCAGGGTCGTCGCTATGCGGATTTTCAACCCGGACATTGCCCTGCATCACCAATTGTTCTTTTTGTAAATGGAAATGGGCGTTATCGGCGTGGCTGGTTTGGCCGAGCTTGTCGATGAGCACGACATTGCCTTTGGCGAAAATCTCGCGCGCGGCACCGCTCGGGGCCACATCAAACAGCACCCGCATGCTATCGGCGGCGAGGCTCAGCTCACCTTGCTTCATCGTCGCCGCGCCTTGCAGAAGCGCGCGATTTTCACCTTGGTCGACGGTGATGGTTTTGCCGGTCAGCTCAATCGGCGCATCCGGTGAGGTGGCAAAGCGCAGGCTGTTATCCTGCCCCAAGGCCGGTGCGGTGAACATCATCAAGGCTAACAACCAGTGTCGCATTATTGCCCTCCTTTGGGCCGTAGGGTCATCAGCGCGTCGGTGAATATTTGTTTGTCATCCTCGGCCTGCCATATCAAATGCGCGGCGTTGATGGTCCCCGATGGGCCGGTCGCCTTGACTGGGCCTTGGGCTTCCAAGTCACCGCTTTTGGTGTTGAAGATAATCAGCGGTGCGGCAATGTCATTGCCCTCATCATCAATAATGTGTCCATTATCGCGCAGCGTGGCGATGTCTTTGGCCTGCTCAAGCACGCCCGAGTCGCCAGTGGCGCGCAAATTGCCGCGATGGGCGGCAAGCTGGAGGCGCGGCTGCTGCATGGTGATGTGCTGGGCCGGGTCATTGGCGTCGGGCTGGCTTTGCACCATGGTTTCGGCACGCAATGTATAGGGGCGGCCTTTGTCATCGGTGCCGCGTATCAGCGAGCCGACAATGTGGACGCCGGTATCATCGGCGGTGATGCTGGTTAGTTGCTTGGTGAAAAGCGATTTTGTATCTGACCAGAATACCACTACGGCAACCAAAGCTAGGGCCATGGCAAGGGCCAATCTGCGATACATCGCGACCCGGCGCGAGTGGCTATAAGGATCCGTGGTCATGCGATTAAGATGACCCTAATGGGCGAAAATATCAATATCTTCCCAGCCAGCAAGGTCCATCGCCGAGCGCACAAGCACGAAGTCGAAGCAGGCTTCGGCCATTGGGCGGCGGCCCTCACGGTCGAGCATGGTTTCGAGGCGCTCTTTCAAAGCGTGCAGATGCAAGACATCTGAGGCGGCATAATTGAGCTGGGTGTCGGACAAATCAGTGGCGCCCCAATCAGAACTTTGCTGGGCTTTCGACAAATCAACCGACAACAGCTCGCGGCACAAATCTTTTAGGCCGTGGCGATCGGTATAGGTGCGGACCAATTTCGAAGCAATCTTGGTGCACCATAGAGGCGCTGCATGCACTTCGAGATATTGCGCAATCACTGCCAAATCGAAACGGGCGAAATGGAAAATCTTGACCAGCGACCGGTCGGACAACATGGCTTTCAAATTCGGTGCTTCATAATTGCCCATTTCAAACTGAACAATGTGAACTTCGCCATCGCCAGCAGAAATTTGCACTAAGCAAAGACGGTCGCGCGACGGCTTCAGGCCGAGGGTTTCTGTATCGATTGCCACCGAGCCGGTGAATTTGACGTCATCGGGAAGGTCGTTTTTGTGCAGATGAATGGCCATGAGTTCTCCAATTTTATCGCGCCGCAAGTGTCTCGCTTTCAACGCCCAGATGAAGCGGGCGCCCGCATCGGCCGTTGTATTGCCTTTAAGTCTCATAGTCGTGGTTCGGTGTCAATATTGACCGGTGCCAATGCCAGGTGAACGTTTTTTAACTTGCCAGCCAAATTTTGACCCTTGATAAGCCGCGAACATTGGTCACAATTTTTGGTCTTATCTTGCTCTCGTAAAAGGTGAAGTTGTAGTCGACTATGAAAAAAATAGATACTGCTAAGCTAGAGCGATACCTTGCCATCACTGAGAGCTATCTGAATTTTGTGAGTCGAAACCCCGTTGGCGAAAGAAAAGACGCGTGGCTTGCAACTTGGATTCTGCAAAGCCGCATCAATCGGGACCTGCTGGTTTTGCTTTTACAGGCCAAACTGAAGGGCCAATCATTTTCCTATTCCGAGCTGCAAGAGGCAGCAAATATTTCGCGCAATACGGTCAAAAGCGCCATACGCCAGGCCAGTGATTTGGGGCTTGTCGATATTGCATACACCGCCAGTAAGGCAGAAATAAGGGCGACTGACCAAACCTTGGAAGATTGCATCCAATGGCTCGATCAGAATTTCGAAAGCTTATCTTCGCTGAAAAGCTAGCCGGATAAGGCAGGGCAAAACACCGAGCGCGGTTTTTTTGTCATTCAACAAGGGCCAGTTTTGAACGGCTTATCCACAAACTCAAAAGGCGCGATGGGCGTTTGACGCGGCCTTAATGAGGCTATGACGAAGCGATGGCGAGGCGATGGCGAGGCGTTTGTCAGCGTGCCTTAAAGCCGTTTTGGCCCGCGACGGCCAGCGCATTTAGTCTCATTTTTAGACCCTTAGAAAAAGTGTTAAAAAATCGTTAAGCGCGGCCTTGGTTTGACATTCAAACTACTTCAGTGTATCCAAATGGGCAAATCACTGCTTTTCCGCGAGGAAAAGTTTAGTTTTCAAAGTCGCATACCGGTGCTGTTGTGTCTGTGTTCGGCGATTAAGGGTAAATCTGGGGGTAATTCAATGTCTAAATCGCGCTTATTAAAAGGTGCTTCAATCTCTACGCTGATCTTGTCAATGTCAGCGGCGGCTTATGGCCAAGGAGCGATTGACGAAGTTGTTGTTACCGCGCGGAAGAAAGCCGAGAGCTTGCAGGATGTGCCGATCGCCGTTAGTGCGCTGGGCGAAGAAAAGCTCGATGAATTGGGCATTGACGTGTTCACCGATTATCTGGTGCAGATGCCGGGCGTGACCGCCGGTGGTTCTGGCCCAGGCCAAAACACCATTTATATTCGCGGCGTTGCCTCGACCACCCCGAACCTGACAACCGCTGGCGTTGCTGGCTTGGCACCAAATGTGGCGCTGTATCTCGACGAGCAGCCATTGACCCAACCGGGCCGTAACCTCGACGTTTATGCCGTCGATCTGGAACGGGTTGAGGTTCTGGCCGGCCCGCAAGGTACCTTGTTCGGTGCCAGCTCGCAAGCCGGTGTGGTGCGCTTGATCACCAATAAGCCGAAACTTGACGAGGAGCAGTACACGGTAAACGCCGATGTCGGCTTCACCAAGCACGGCGAGGGTAGCCGTAAAGTTGAAATGATTTTCAACCAACCAATTAGCGACACGCTGGCCATTCGCGGTGTCATCTTCAACGATTTCCAAGGCGGTTACATCGACAATGTGGCTGGCACGATTGATGCCAGCGAGTCGGCACGTTTCCGTGAAGCTGGAACGGTACGCTCAAATGGCGTACCGGTGAGCGAGGCGCGGGCTGGCATGCAAAGCCGAAGCGGTATTCTCGCAGCACGCGCGCGGGGCGACTACACACCAGATCCGCTGCCAGAGGGTGCAATTAATCTGTTTGGCCTCGGTTCAGGTGACCGCACGCTGCCAGATGTCGGCTCGACCTTCAAAGAGAGTTTCCCAGATGTTGAGTTCCGCGAGGCCGACAATGCGGCTTTGGTGGAGCAAGATTTTAACGACGCAACATATAGCGGCTTCCGCATTGGTGTGTTGAAAGAGTTCGACAATGATTGGTCGTTGAACGTCAACCACATGCAACAAAGCGTCGAGTCGGATGGTGTTTTCTTCACCGACCCTGAGCTTGGCGAGTTGCAAGTGCAGCGTTATGAAGAAGATACGCTGAATGATGACTTCCACAACACCAACTGGACCCTTGAAGGGCGCTTGGCTGCTTTGGATGTTCTGTATACAGGTGCTTTCACAAAACGTGAGACAGACCAGCGGGTTGATTACACAGATTATCTGTTTGTCGGTCAGTATCTGCCTTATTACATTTGCGATACATCGGTGACCTATCCAGAATATAACTATTCTTCTACTTCCTATAATACGGATGGAGTCGACATTGAGCCGAACCCAATTGTGCCAGCTGGCGGATACACGCAAGGCACACCATTTGGGGTTTGCCATGCACCGAATTTGTTTGTGACCTCTGACTCAGAGACCGAAGTATGGTCGCATGAATTCCGTGTGCAAACAGATCAAGATTTGCGCTTGCGCGGTACAGCTGGCGTCTTCACCAGCAAAACCGAGTTGAAAGAGCGCGTGGACTTTACCTATCCGGGGTCAGAATTTGCTCACATCATGCCGCATTTTGAGCGTGATATCGCCAATGCCGCCGTGCCCGGTTTCCATGATAATGGCTATGACGAAACAGTCGGCTTCCGTACCGGATCCGAGCCGTTTCCGACTGGCGTGATTTTCCGCAATGACGTGAAGCGCACCGACGAGCAGTTCGGTGTGTTTGGTGAAGCCAGCTACGATATTCTGCCGGATATGCTGACCTTCTCATTGGGCGCGCGCCGCTATGATGTTGAAGTTGATATGGAAGGCAGTGCCAGCTCGTCTTTCGGTAATGGTTTCCACCGTTCAACCGAAGCCATTGGCGACAAAAACGCTTTTGGTACGAATATCTCTGACCTTTATGATGGCGATGGTAAATACACTTTCATCAATGACACAAAAACAGCCACCCACATTACCTTTGTTCGTTCTGATGTGACGGCCGGGGCCGGTGAGGTTCAGCTTGACGCAGACCGCGCGACGGCAATTCAGCAAATCAAAAATGCGTTGGAAGCTGCTGACGGGTGGAGCACCACCATACGCGGTTTCAATGGTCTCAATCTGTGTCTGCCAAACGCTATTTGTGATGCGGAAGTTGACGCCATTTACAACGCCGTTCACGCGCCAGATAAAGCCGAAACCGACGGCACCATCATGCGGGCTAATCTGACCTATACGCCGAATGATGATTTGATGTTCTATGCGACATATTCGGAAGGTTTCCGTCCCGGTCTGTTGAATCGTCCAGGTGGCGCGTCAGGGCCAAACGGCTACACTGTCCCGTTCGAGTTGATGACCGATGAGGTCGAAAACTATGAACTGGGTTGGAAAACCACACTGTTGGATGGCCATCTGCGCTTCAATGGTAACGCTTTCTTCGTCAATATCGAAAACCTGCAAACGACGATTTTCGACCCAAGTATTGTCAATCTGTTCTTCTCTGACAATGCGGCCGACGCTGAAATCTCCGGTGTTGAGGGCGACTTCATTTATGCCGTGCCAGAAGTTGATGGACTGCAGCTTTCAGGGGCGTTCTCGTTCCTCGACTCGGAAATCACCGAGGTGCATATCCCAACCAGTGATGTGATTGCTGGCAAAGAATTGGCCTTCGCGCCAGAATTCTCAGCCAATCTGTCAGCCCGTTATGAGTGGCCAACAGCCAATGGCGCGACCGCCCATGTGTTTGGCCAAGCCGCCTATACAGGCTCATCACGCTCCGACATTATTGAGATGAATGCTGGCGATATCGATTCGTCGACTGTGCTGAATGTATCGGCTGGTATCTCGACCGAACAATGGTCGGTTGCTGTCTATGCCGATAACCTCACAGACGAACGGGCTGAATTGGCCAATAATTATGTCAATGACCGTGACCGTGTTACGGTTATGCGTCCGCTAACTGTGGGGCTTCGTCTCGGCCGTAATTTCTAAGGTTCAGATGCCCGTCATAAGCTGTTTGAGGGTTCTCGGGATTCTGCCTTTAGCGCAAAGGAACGATAGCTTTGGCAGAAAATAGCGACAACAGTCTGAAAGCGGTGCAAGCCGCCATGCAGAACAACGCCTTTGCTGAGGCGAAAGAGCTGTTGGGCGAGATTTTGGCCGATAAGCCAGATTTGTTCGACGCCCATTACATGGCGGCAGTTTGTGAGCGCTATCTCGATGAGGGCGCGCAGGCGCAAATCCACATTGACCGGATGAAACAGCTGTCGCCGGATTTTGGCCGCATCTATCAAGAAGAAGGCCATCTCTACGCCACCACCGACCCTGAGCGGGCTCTGCGGGCCTATCAATTCGCTTGTCGTCAAAACCCGTCTCTGTTGGCCAGCTGGCGGGGTCAGGCGCACTTATTACAAGCCCAAGGCAAAATCGCTGCGGCTGAACGGGCGCTGGCCAGCGGCAAAAGCGTCGCCGCTCAGCCACAAGCCCTGCAGGCGGCGATGAACCACATGTATGAAGGCCGGTTGGGCCGCGCCGAGGAGATGTGTCGAGCGTTTCTCGCCAAACAAAAACACCATGTCGAAGGCATGCGCTTATTGGCGCAATTGGCCTTTCGTCTTGGTGAAAACGATCAGGCGGAATTTCTGCTCGAGTCGATTTTAGAGTTTCACCCGAGCTTGGATGATATTCGCCGCGAATATATCGAGGTGTTGAAAAACCGGCAGAAGTTTGAGCAAGCCGAAGCGCAATCGGCGATGTTGATTGAGCAAACCCCTGACAAAATACAAAACCTGTCGATTCATGGGATTAATCTGATGCAAGCAGGGCGCTATGACGAGGCGCTGGGGTTTTTCGATAAAATTCTAGACCGTGTGCCCGATGATTCGGTGACTTGGACGTCGAAAGGCCACGCGCTGAAAACCTTGGGCCGCGAGGCCGAAGCAATTCAGGCATATCGCGCCGCCGTCGCCGCCCAGCCCCATCATGGCGATGGTTATTACAGTCTGGCGAATTTGAAGACCTATCAGTTCGAGCCGGCCGAGATTGATCAGATGCAGGCGCAGATGCAAAGCGGCAATCTGTTTCCCGCCGATCGCGTGCATGTGTCTTTCGCGCTGGCCAAGGCATTTGAAGATCGCGGCGATTACCAGCAGGCGTTTGACAATTATCAGGCCGGCAATCAGCTAAAACGCCATCAAACCGGCTACACGGCCGAGGCCATGCATGATGAGTTGCAGCGCCAGAAAGATATTTGCACCGCCGACTTATTCGCCGCCCAAAGCGGCAAGGGCCATGACGCGCCCGACCCGATTTTTATTGTCGGCTTGCCGCGCGCTGGCTCGACCCTGATTGAGCAGATATTGGCCTCGCATTCGCAGATTGAGGGAACGCTGGAACTGCCGAATATTTTGAGCCTGTCGCATAAATTGCGCGGCCGCCAATTAGACCATGAGGAGGTTGCGTATCCGCAAATCCTGCATGATCTATCAGCCGAGCAACTGGTTGATTATGGCCGCAGCTTTATCGACGACACGCAAATGCACCGCCAAGGCTCGCCGTTCTTTACCGATAAAATGCCGAATAATTTCCGTCATATCGGCCTCATCCATTTGATTTTGCCAAATGCTAAAATCATCGACGCGCGGCGCAATCCGATGGATTGCTGCTTTTCCTGCTTCAAACAATTATTCGCCCAAGGCCAAGAGTTTACCTATGGGCTAGAGGATATTGGTCGCTATTACGCCGATTATGTGTCGTTGATGGCGCATTGGCATGAGGTGCTACCGGGCAAGATATTGCATGTGCAGCACGAAGATGTGCTGGACGATTTGGAAGGCCAAGTGCGCCGCATGTTGGATTATCTCGGCCTGCCTTTTGAACCCGCCTGCCTCGATTTCCACAATACGGAGCGCGCCGTGCGCACCGCCAGCTCGGCGCAGGTGCGCCAACCCATTAACCGAAAAGGAGTCGATGTGTGGCGGCCTTTTGAAGCTTATCTCGCCCCCCTTAAGGATGCGCTTGGGGCGCATTTTCAACCGGATAAATAGGACATCTGATGCGTAATATAGACAGCACTGACGAGTACAGCCCGGGGCAAGATAATGTCCGCCTATCGATTTTCGACTTTCATCATCCGGTGTTTCCCATCAGTGCCGCCATTGCCGTGGTGGTGTCGGGGCTTGTGCTGTCAATGCCGGGGCCAGCTTCGGAATTTCTGTTGTCGCTGCGCAATCAGTTGATGGACAGCTTTGATTGGTTTTTCTCGCTGGCGGTGAGCTTGATCACGATTTTTATTCTCGGCCTATGCGTGTCGCCCTTGGGGCGGATAAAATTGGGCGGTCAGGCGGCGACGCCTGAGTTCGGTTATGTCTCATGGATTTGCATGCTGTTTTCTGCCGGTGTCGGCATTGGCATGACGTTTTATGGCGCGGCGGAGCCACTGGCTTATTACACTGGCTGGTATGGCACGCCGTTTAATGTCGAGGCCAACACGGCGGCGGCTGAAAACTTGGCGCTTGGCGCCACTTTGTTCAATTGGGGCATCGGCCCTTGGTCGGTCTATGCGTTGGTCGGCTTGGGGATTGCTTATTTCACCCTCAATCGCGGTCTGCCAATGGCCCCGCGCAGTGTGCTGCATCCGGTGCTGGGCCGCCATACATGGGGCTGGCCGGGCCATATTGTCGATGCGCTGGCGATTTTGGCGACAGTGTTTGGGCTTGCCACCTCGCTCGGTCTAGGCGCCCGCCAAGCGGCATCAGGGCTGAGTTTCTTGTTCGGCATGGATAGCGGTTTGGTGACCCAAATCGGCTTTATCATTATCATCGCCATTGTCACCGTCGCCTCTGTGGTGCGCGGGCTAGATCGCGGGATTCGGGTGTTGAGCAATTTCACCATGGCACTGGCAGCGATTTTGCTGGCGTATATTTTGTTGGTCGGCCCGACGCAGAGCATTTTGCTGAGCTATGGCGACGCGGTGGCGCAATATATCGGCGCTTATCTGCCGCTGAGTAATTTCATTGGCCGCGACGATGAAACCTATTTCCACGGCTGGACAATTTTCTATTGGGCCTGGTGGGTTAGCTGGTCGCCATTTGTTGGCCTGTTTCTGGCGCGGATTTCGCGCGGTCGCACAGTGCGCGAATTTATCACCGTCACGCTGATTGCGCCGTTTATCATCGCTTTGGTGTGGTTCTCGTCATTTGGTACGGCGGCGATTCATCAGGCGAAAAACAATATTGGGTCGCTCGGCGACGGCATTGGCGATGTGTCGCTGGTGCTGTTCCAACTGTTTGAAACCCTGCCCATGGGGGCACTGGCCAGTGTTGTCGGGCTGCTTCTGCTGATGGTGTTTTTTGTCACCTCGTCAGATAGCGGCGCCTTGGTCATCGACTCGGTGGCAGCCGGCGGTAAGGCCGAAACACCGGTTGTGCAACGGATATTCTGGGCCCTGATTATATCGCTTTTCGCCACTGTCTTGCTGGTCGGCGGCGGGGCCAAAGCTTTGGACGGCCTGCAAGCATGGACGCTGACAGCGGCGCTGCCGTTCACATTTGTTTTGTTTGTCACGGCTTTCTCGCTTATAAAATCTATGCGTGACGAGTATCGTACCGTTTTTGGACCCATTGAGCAGGATATCAACGACAATGACGCACCGCGCGGATGACGCCCTAATTGCCTTACGCCAGATTTCCAACGCGACCTCATCTGGCTCGCGTAAATTGGCCAAAGCCTCTGATGTTTCGGTTTCGCAGTTTATTGCCCTGCAAGAGATTAACCGCGCCAGCTTGCTCAGCCCGTCGCAATTGGCCGAGCGCATGTCTTTGTCGCGCGGCACCATCACCCTATTGATGCGTAAATTAGAAGGCCGCGGCTTGGTCTCTCGCGTGCCAGACACCGTCGATAAGCGGCGGCATTTCTTCTCGCTCACCGATAATGGCAAGAGCGTGCTGAATAATGCGCCAGAATTATTGCACGAAAAATTCACCCGCGCCTTTGGTCAGTTGGAAGCTTGGGAGCAATCGTCGATTGTCGCCGCCCTCGAACGCGTCGCCTCGCTCATCGACGCCGATGAAATCGAAGCCGCACCGATTCTGGAAGTCGGCGATTTGACCTAATGGGCGCAGAAATTTTATTTCAGGAGTTCACAATGAGCATTAACCGACAATGGCTGTTAGCGGCCCGCCCCGATGGCATGATTGGCCCGCAAAATTTCACTTATGCCGAGACCGAAATACCTGACATTGGTGATGAAGAAATCTTGGTGAAAAACCTCATGGTGTCTTTTGACCCGACGCAGCGCAATTGGATGGTCGACCGCCCGGGCTATTTGCCGCCGGTTGAAATCGGTGCGCCTATGCGCGCCGGTTCCGTGTCGCAAGTCGTGCAATCCAACCACCCGGATTTTGCCATTGGCGAATTGGTGCAAACGACCGGTTGCTGGCAAGACTATGCCGTTGTGACACCGGGCAAAGGACCAATGGGCGTGAATAAATTGCCACCCGGCGTCTCGCCTGAAATGATGTTATCCATTCTCGGCATTACCGGCATGACGGCCTATTTCGGCCTGATGGATATCGGCATGCCGCAAGAAGGCGAAACCGTTCTGGTGTCCGGTGCTGCAGGTGCTACAGGCTCGGTTGTCGGGCAGATTGCCAAGCTGAAAGGCTGCCGCGTTGTCGGCATTGCCGGTGGCGAAGAAAAATGCCGTTGGCTGACCGAAAAAGCCGGTTTCGACGCTGTTATTGATTATAAATCTGAAGATGTTGCGGCCCAAATCGCCCATCATTGCCCTGATAAATGGGACATATTCTTCGATAATGTTGGCGGGCCGATACTGGAAGCCGCGCTCAATCATATCAATCTTTTTGGGCGCGTTGTCTTATGCGGCTCCATTTCTACCTATAATGCCACCCAGCCCGAGCCTGGGCCCAACAATTTAATGGCGCTGGTGACCAATCGCGGGCGTATGCAGGGATTTATTATTCTCGACTATCTTCCGCGCGCCATGGAGGCCATTGAACAGCTTATGGGCTGGGTTGCCTCGGGCGATATTGTCTATGAAGTGGATATGGCGGAAGGCTTTGACAATATTCCGGCCACCATTCAACGGCTCTATACGGGGCAAAATTTCGGCAAGCAATTATTGAAAATCGCCGATCCGGAATAAGTTTCGTCTCTCCCCTCTAGAGATGGCATTCCCTTTGATGACCCTGATACCAGTAAAATGGGGGCTTTTCGGCCACCTATTTACATATGAACACACAAAAAGCATATAAAAGGTAACATTTTGTGTCGCTGTGCTGATAATTTTTGGAAAGTTTAATAATTCATAGAAGGTAATTAAAACTTAACCAAACTACCAGCACAGCAACACTGCTAGAAGAGCTCTCGACGATACACTGCTTGCCCCTGGCAAGCACGCGCTATCCTAAAATCTGAATAAACACCCCGCCGCCTGGTCAGGTATGTCGCATTTTGGTCTACCATCTGGTCTACCATAACAGCCATGATCTCTGCTCCTCAAACAAATATGCTTGAAGATCAATGGCTTGGACCGTGAAACACGGTGCTTGAAACTTGAAAATGGTGCCCAGGAGATGGGTTCGATGCCTTTCCTAGGCTCCTAGCAAGCCCTGACCTTCAATAATATCAATAGGTTAGCACTTTTGGGGGCTCGTGCAAATCCTATTTGTGGTCATCCATATGGTCTACCAAGCAAAGACCCGAGTTCCGGGTCACACGGGCCGTGAAACATGGGTAATTGGGGGTTACTGAAGCAGGGGTCGGAATGGGTTCGGGTGTTAATTGCCCCCCCCCACCCCCAATAGTTTACGGGCGGCGGCTCGGAACATGGGGCTTGATTCATGGATCGGTGGAAGCGGCGCGCGCAAATACCAAATCTGAATGCTTTTCTTATCGTTCCTCAGGGGCAATGACCCAGAGGGCTATGCTGGTTGAAAAAATAGAGAGAATCAGGAAAAAATACAATTTAACTAAAACCTGCGGGGCAGAGTTTTGGGCAATAATAAAATTCAGTAGGGTTACATTCGAGGCCCTAGATTCACCCCTGCCTTCGAAATTTATCGCATCCGTCCGCACAAGCGGACCGATAAATTTTATAGGCACAAAAATGACTCTGAAAAAGTTGAAAATTAGTTTCGGTGATAGCGCCGAGAAACTCGTCGACAATGGCTATGAACCGCTTCCGCTTGCTATTGCCGCGAAACGCCCAATCATCAAAGACTGGACCAACCAAGATCTCTGCGATCCCAAAGTTATCGAGCATCTAATGAAAACCTACCCAACGGCTGGCGTTGGCGTGAGATGCGGAAATTTGATTGTGACCGATATCGATGTGAGAGACCAAGCCGCAAGTCACGCGATCCGAGAACTGGCGATCGAGCACTTTGGCGAGACACCTCTTATCCGCTTTGGGAACAGGCCAAAACAGGTACTCTTGTTTCGACGAAAAGGAGCTGCCTTTTCAAAGAAGACAACAGCAGCCCTCAGCCTCATGAATACAAAAGCACAAGTTGAGGTCCTTGCAGGCGGCAGTCAAATGGTGGCTTTCAATATCCACCCTGACACGGGGCAACCCTATGAGTGGGAAGACGAAAGTCCATTGGACGTCCCGCTCGAGGATCTCACCGAAGTATCCGAAGGGGACATTGACGCCTTTTTGTTGGAGGCTGAGCAGCTGCTTATTTCGGAATTCGGTGCGATTAAGTTAGTCGGTTCAGAAAACAGTTCTAAAGCAACTAGCGCCTCTACAGGACAGCCACAAAAGCTTGACCTAGCTATGGCGGAAAGTGCCCTGTTAGTGCTCGACCCACAGGATCGTGAAACATGGATTAAGGTTGGACACGCGCTAAAAGCAACAGGCAATCCGGCTGCGTTCGAGCTATTCGCCAGTTGGTCGAAGAAAAGGCCGGACGGTTCAGTGCCGCATAATTTCCTCTCTGATGAAGACGTGCAGCAAACTTGGGAAGGCATGAAGCCAAATAGAACGGGCATTTCTGCCATTTATGCCGAGGCGAGGCGTCAAGGTTGGGAGGGCGGCCCTTACCGCCTATCGTCGACCACTCATACCGCTATTGCCCGTTATATTCTTGAGGTCAGCAAAGCAGATGGAACGGGCTATATTTTTGATGAAGGACATTTATATCAATACGTCGGAAGTCATTGGGAAGAGATAGGCCATAATGAGCAACGCAGAATAGTTCATGAACTAGATGGCCTGCGGGTAGGTAACAAAACAATTTCCGCCAATAAACCTTTTATAAATGGTGTGCTCACTGAGCTAGCAGCAATGGCTGAGCAGAAAGGCTTCTTTGAGTGCGCACCGAGGGGTGTAAATGCCAGAAATGGTTTTGTAGCGATCAACCAAGTCGGTGAGGTAAACTTCCGTCCGCACGACCCCAAGCTGGCCCAGCGCGCCACCCTTGAGATTTCTTGGAATGGCGGCGATGTAATAGAGCCAATTGGTATTCTGAAGAGCTACCTTGATACAACATTTGGAGACGTTAGCGAAGGCAAGCAGCGTCTTGCTTTGCAGGTGTTGGGGGTTGCTGCTATGGGAGCCTCTACGATACTCCCTGCCGCAAAGGCCTTTATTCTTCATGGCCCATCAGCTTCCAACGGCAAATCACAGTTTCTTGAACTGGTCAGAGGTATGGTTCCATCAAGGGTCGTTGGTAACGTGCCCCCTGCAGATTTTAGCAAGGAGCAGGCAGTCGCCGAATTAGTTGGCAAGCTAGTAAATGTTTGCGACGAGCTTGATGCAGGAAAATCACTCGGCTCAGACCGGTTCAAGGCTCTTGTGACTGGCGATCCTGTCTCGGCGAAAATCGTCTACCAGAGAGTGTTTAGCTTTGTGCCAAAAGCGTTACACATCTTCGCGACAAATCAGCTTCCGAACTTTTCAGGTGGAGTTGATCCGGGAGTAAAGCGTCGTTTGATTTCGATCAATTTCGAAAACTCCATCCCAAAGCAGAAACGGATACCTCACATTGCTCAGAAGATTTTAAAGGAACACGGCGAAGACCTTCTAGCCCTTGCAATTACAGCTGCTGCTGATGTTTTCTCGAATGGTGGCTATTCAATACCTGAAAGCGTAATGAAAGACACGGAAACTTGGTTCTTTGAGGCTGACCTTGTTCTTTGGTGGATTGAGGAAGGCGGCCTAGATCGAAATGTTTTTCAAAATGGAATATCGGCGCTAACGCTCTTTGCCGTCTTTAAAGAAGACACTTCTGACTTAGCAGACCCGAGATACCCCATCAGTCACAGAAGTTTCACCGGTAGACTGAGACAAGCTTTAGCGGGGAATCCAGACTTCAGGATGGCTCGCACAAATCGAGGACTAGAAGTGTATCGTCGCGAGCTGTTCTAGCAGTGTTGCTGTGTTGGCAGTTGGGGTAGGTTTTAATTGCCGTCTATGAATTATTAAACTTTTCAAAAATTATCAGCACAGCAACACAAAGCATTACCTTTTGTATGCTTTTTTAGCGTTCAAATAAAAGTAAGGGTGCCTTAAGGCGCCCTTTGCTCGGAAGCCTGTCCAAAGCGTGCCTTAATTACCCCTTGGCAGGCAGTATTCCGATACATTTTGGTCTAGAGTTAGGACACAAGGATCTATTTTTCTGCAATTATGGTGCAAGTCTATACTCAGTTATCGAGAGGTTTAAATTCACAAAGCCTAGTTTAGGTCTGGACTTTAGAAATTCAGATTTCATTAATCTACCGCCAAATCAGCCATTGGCGCTTTCCGCTCTGCACCGCCAAATTCATCGGGGTCCAACATCACACGCCACAAAGGTATGCTGGTAGATGGACCAATCGGTGAGCTGGTCAAAAGTGCATGCAACCTTTCAACGACATCTGATCTTTCCGACGCAAGGTCGCGACTTTCAGTTTCGTCCTGCTTAATATCGTAGAGCTGCAGCGCGCCATTATTTCGTTCGATGAGCTTCCATCGTCCGCTGAAGAGTGCCTTGCCGTCCATGCCCATCGTCACGAAATCTGAAGGCACAATCTCCCTTGCTTCGGCCAATGCCGACCACATGCTCTTGCCATCGGTCAATTGACCGGTTTTTGCACTGCCGGTCGCGGCTTCCATCAGGGTCGGCAACAAATCAGTGACGTGCAGGCGACCGTCATAGTCTGCATCCGTTAATTTGCCCGGCCAATTAATGATGGCGGGGACACGAATGCCGCCCTCTAAAACCGAGTTTTTGCCGCCGCGTAATGGGCCGTTATCGGCGGCGCCGTCAAACATGTTGGTGCGCATGAATTCCAGAAATCGACCGGGAATGGGAGTGCCGAACAGGCTTTCCAGACCACCTATAAGGTGATAGGCAAAATTCGGTAGCAAACGATGCTCGGTTAGGCCGCCATTATCGCTCATGAAAAAGATGAGTGTATCTTCGCGAATCCCTTGCGCGTCAAGCTCATCCATCAATTTGCCGATGGCGACATCCATTTCACTGACCATTGCGGCATGCGCTCGCCGTTTTCCCGAAGCAATATGAGCATATTGAGCCAGTGCTTCTGCCGGTGCCTCATTGGGCAAATGCGGGGCGCCGAGCGCAAGATACAGGAAGAACGGTTTTTCCTTATTGCGATTGCGGACGACACGCACGGCTTCAGCAGCAAGCAATTGCGTTGTATAGCCTTCATCGCGCGCTGTTATGCCGTCGCGCTGCCAGTCATAATGGCCGCCATGCACATGGTCCCAATAGCCGACACCGCCAGTCAAATGGCCGTAAAAACTGTCAAACCCGCGCGCATTCGGCAAATGAGCTTTTTTGCGCGGCCCTAAATGCCATTTCCCGGCTAATGCGGTTTGATAGCCATGTTGTTTCAAAAATTCCGGCAATAATTTGCGATCCAGCGGCAAGCCGTTTGGATTGAGTTTGGAATAGGGGCGCGTCACGCCAAGGCGCAGCGCAGATTGACCGGTCAGCAATGAAGCGCGGGTTGGACTGCAAGTCGGGTGGGCGTAAAAGCGCGTTAAACGTTTTCCGGTCGCGGCCAGCCGATCAAGATTTGGGGTTTTGATTTCACTGCCATTAAATCCGACATCGCGCCAACCCAAATCATCGGCCAAAATGACGATGATATTCGGCTTGGCAAGTGCCGGACTTACCGATAAGGCAATCAGAAAAATTAATATAAACCGCATGATAAATGCCTCCTTTTGAGTAAAGGGAAGGTTAATTCCTGACATTTGTCAATTAATTATTGACAAATGTCAATTACGACTTTTAATAAAGGCATGGAAAAAGCCATCGCAAAATTATCTGCCAGTCAAAAGCCAACAAAAGGCGAGAAAGCCGTTACATCGTTAATGGATGCTGCACTCGCCTTGCTGGGCGCAAACCAATCAAGTGAGTTAACCCCCGGTCTTATTTGTCAGCAAGCGGGTATGAAGCGACCCAGCTTCTATACTTATTTCAACTCAGTGGATGAGCTTTTGGATAGTTTATGTGCTCGCGAAGTCGACAATTTCGAGGCAACTTATTTGCGCCATCATGCCGAAAATGACAGTCCTTTATCGCGGATTGTACGAATACCGCTTTATATTTACGCCCGCGCGCAGCTAGAAATAGGTTGGTTTAAGGTCATCAGTCATTCCGTGACATGGAAAAGAGAGCAGCGCGAAAAGCGCTTGACGCATTTGCATGCCGATGTGAGAGCAGCTATCGCTTCCGGCCAATTGAAAATGAGCGATGGTCAAATAGATGGGTTTATTTTTCTCTATCTGGCGGCAATCTCGCTGCTCGTCGATAGCCAAAATGAGCGGGCGGTCGCAGACGGGCCGTCGACCGAAGCCCTCAAATTGCTTTTCAAAGGCTCCGGTGCGGATATGGAAACGGTTGAACGCTTGCTGGCTGCCCCGCTTGAGGAGCTTCTAGAATGAGTGATGTCATTATCGTCGGCGGCGGCCCAAGCGGTATGATGGCTGCCTTACTTTTGGGCAAGCACGGCCTGACCAGCCATATTGTTGAGCGGCGCGAAACGATTTTGCAGGCTCCGCGCGCCCATGCGGTAAACGGCAAAACCATAGAAGTTTGCAGTTCGGCGGGCATTGCGGCAGATGAGATATATGCCGCAGGCATGCCGCCATCGCGCGGGGGCATGGTCAATTTCTGGTCGACCCTTTCGGGCACTTATTTGGGCGGACTGCCTTATGAGCGCCAAGACGCGGCAGTGCTTGATCTGGTGTCATACAGGCTGGTCAACATTTCGCAGCCGCAATTTGAAGCCATATTAGAGCGCCATGTCGAGGCCAATGACATGATTACCCTGTCGCGCGGCGTAACGGCGGGGGAACTTGTTGAAAATGATGATGGCATTACGCTGGCAATTGAAGGCGCCGATACGAACCGGCTTCAGGCCGATTATTTGATTGCGGCTGATGGTGCCGGGTCCAGTCTGCGCCGTCAAATGGGCATTGAAATGGAAGGGCCTGACGCGCTTCAGCATTTCATCACAGTTCATTTTCACGCCGATTTATCGGAGCTTATCGGTGACAAGCCGGGGATTTTGCATTGGATTATGGAGCCGTCCGCCAGCGGCACCCTGATTTCTTATGATGACGGTCAAAATTGGGTTTTGATGCATGGCTGTCCGCCCGGCCAGGAAGACCCGAAACTCTATGATGAGGCGCGTTGTATGGCTTTGATTAACGCAGCACTCGGCCGCGATGATATTGAGGTCGCGATGAAAAATGTTAGCCCGTGGGTGATGACCGCTCAGGTCGCTGCCCGTTACCGTCACGGGCGCGCTTTTTTACTGGGCGATGCGGCACATCGTTTTCCGCCGGCCGGTGGACTTGGGCTCAATACAGGCATGGGGGACGCACAAAACCTCGCCTGGAAATTGGCCATGGTCAAAAACGGCATGGCCGATGACTGCTTGCTCGACAGCTATGGGAGTGAGCGCAAGGCCGTGGCCGAAACCAATAGCGCGCAAAGCATGGAAAACGCCATGCGCATGTTTGAATTGATTGGTTTTTTGCTAGGGCCTGAACCGGAAAATATGCAAGCGCATTTCGATGAGATTTGTTCTAATGCTGCCAATTCCCCTGAACTGGCCGCCGCAATAGCCGCGCAAAAAGCCCATTTTGACAGCCTACGCCTGCAGGTCGGCTATAGCTATGGCAACCATGATGATACGGGCTTGGGCATTGACGATTACCGTCCACTTTTCCGCATTGGCGATTGTGTGCCGCACCACAGAATAGCAATAAATGGCACTGATATTTCGCTCACCGAATATCTGCAAGGGACGCAGTTTACCCTTTTGGTCAGCCGACATCATCAGCCCCCAAAAGGCGAAATCGCGCAATTAAGAATATTGCATGACGGCACGGATTTCACCGGTGATTGGTCGGCCGGACTTGCGGAATATGATGCGGATTTGGCCGCACTGATGGTACGCCCTGACGGACATATTGCGGCGCATTTCCATGCTGCTGATTTATCGCAAGATAATGTTGCGCAGGCATTAGAGAAAAATTTGCGAGGGGCATAGGAGAGAATTATGGATTTGGGACTGAAAGGGAAGAAGGCCATTATTTGCGCTTCATCACGCGGACTTGGCTTTGCGTGCGCCACGGCTTTGGCGCGAGAAGGGTCGGATGTAATCATTAACGGGCGCGATGTCGAGGCTCTAAAAGCGGCAGAAGCGGAGATCGCAGAGCTGCAAGGCGGCAGTGTCACCTCCGTCATTGGTGACCTCAATACACAAACTGGCCGTGATGCAATTTTGCAGGCTTGCGAGGCGCCTGATATTCTTGTCACTAATAATAATGGCCCATCGCCCGGCACTTATGACCAATGGGATGAAGCCATGTGGCAGGAGGCTTTCGCCGCCAATATGATTGCCCCCGCACTGCTCATTCGCGCCGTCATTGACGGCATGCGTGCCCGCAAATTTGGCCGTATTGTCAATATCACTTCGGCCATGGTCAAATCCCCGCATCCCAATATGGGGCTTTCCACATCCGCCCGCTCGGCACTGACGGCGTTTTCCAAAGGGCTGTCGAAGGAAGTCGCGAAGGATAATGTAACGATAAACAATATGCTGCCCGAACGTTTCGACACGCAGCGTCAGCATCAAATGGCCGAACTGGCTATGGCATTAAAAAATATAACTTACGAAGAGGCGCGCGCTGAAATGGAAGCGACCATCGCAGCCGGTCGCCTTGGCCGACCGGATGAGTTTGGTGACGCATGTGCTTTTCTATGCAGTGAACAGGCCGGTTTTATTTCCGGCCAGAATTTACAATTGGATGGCGGCTCTTATGTCGGCCTGATTTAGCGAGGAGAAAATGTATACGAATTTGATTGCCCATATATTGGTCAGCGTGGTGGCCGTAATGATTATGATTGGCCCGATGGTAGCTGATTTCAACCGAACGCATGCGACCAATCCGCTGTGGACGCCGCATGCACGCTTTCACGTTGTTTGGCAGGTTTTGACCAATTCGACTTTGGCTTTACTCACGCTTTACTTCATTTGGGGCTCAGGCCATCTCATGCTCGGCGCGCTGATGAATTACATCTGGATTGCCACTTTTTTTGCGACACTCGCCGCCATGCCGATGTTTGAGGGCGCGCTGGCCGATGAAAACGGCATTAAGCCATTTATCTGGAAGTTCGGCGATAAGATGGTGAAAGTCGATACCAACCTTTTCGGCGCTTGCATGATGACTGTATTGAATACAGCTGCATTGGTCATCAGTTAGAGGCAATGAAAATGGTTCTGCAAATTATCGGCCTTGCTTTCGGTGCTCTCATAATTGTTTTTGTGGCGCGCAGCTTTTACGTTTCACAACCGCTTTTTAAGGAGAAAATAAGGCAAGCCCCCGACAGTGCTTTTTCCTTGGCTCCGGTTGAGCAAGCGCTGAGTTTTGCGCGAACGAAAAACGGCAAGAGCCTGCTGGTGGTGGCAATGAATCGCGAAGGCGTGCGCGCCATTGACCTTGCCGCAGCAACAGCGTCTCAAGGCAGCGAGCCGTTGGATTTTTTACGCTCTTTGGGCGATGAAAAATTGCGCGCGGTGATGAACAGCGACGCGACGATTTACAATTGGCGGGATCTGGATGTGCCGTTTGATTCGCAAAGCGGCATTATTGCGGCGGGGGTTAATTTTAAGGCCCATGCGGAAGAGACCGGCCTCGAAGACGGGCCGTTTCTGTTCCCGAAACTGTCAACGCCGAGCGCTTGGCAGGCGCCGGTCAAAAAACGCACAAGGCTCGATTATGAGGTCGAGCTCTGCGCTGTAGCCATTGAGGATATTGCGCTCGGCAAAAGCGGGCGCTTCGCTTTTGTGCTGTGTAATGATTTGACCGACAGATGGGCGCTGTTGCGTCATATTAATCTTAAAAAGCCAATGGGGCGCACCGGTTTTCCTGAGGGCAAGGGCGGCGATGGCATGCTGCCAGTCGGTGCCATTCTCATCGTGCCGCGCAAACCGGATTTTTACCAACAGATTGAATTGGGGCTGGCGGTCAATAATCGACTGCGCCAGCGCGACAGTGCCGGCATGATGATTTGGGATGCGCCATCAATCGGGCAAAAAGCTCTAGCGCTTTGCGATAAAGATTTTTATCTGCATGGCGAGGTTATTAGGCTGGCAGAATGTGGCGATTTAAAAAAAGGCACAGCCATATTGCTTGGCACACCAGAGGGCGTGGCCTTTCAAATGCCTAACATATGGATGCCGTGGGCTTACTTGCGCCAAGGTGATGCGGTAATGGCTTTCGCCTCGCATTTGGGTGTTTTGGAAACCCAAGTAGAATAATGAAACTTGCGCGCTGGGAGATATACCACTAACCCCCAATTACCCATGTTTCACGGCCCGTGTGACCCGGAACTCGGGTCTTTGCTTGGTAGACCATATGGATGACCACAAATAGGATTTGCACGAGCCCCCAAAAGTGCTAACCTATTGATATTATTGAAGGTCAGGGCTTGCTAGGAGCCTAGGAAAGGCATCGAACCCATCTCCTGGGCACCATTTTCAAGTTTCAAGCGCCGTGTTTCACGGGACAAGCCATTGATCTTCAGACATATTTGTTTGAGGAGCTGAGATTATGGTTTCATGGTAGACCAGATGGTAGACCAAAATGCGATTATGAGATCAAAAAAACCAAAATGCATGAGATGGCTATGAGCCATAGCAGAAAGCCATATCGCAAAAAGGCCGGGGCAAGCTTCAATTCCATAAACTGATAGCCGATAACCCAAATTTTGACACCGGCCGTTAGCAAAATTGCCGTGGTGGTGGCGTCGGCCATTTTCTGCTCACCCTCGGCGAGCCACCAGGCCAAGATGGTTACCGCAACCAGCAGAAACCATGCCCATGTCATCAAACTTAATCCAATAATTTGTTTTGAATCGTTCATAAAACTCACACCAGATAGAACAGGGCAAACAGCATGATCCACAGCAAATCGACCAAGTGCCAAAAAATGGCCCCACTTTCCAGCCCGCGTTGTGTTTCCGGGGTGAACGGGGCTTGCGATTTCTTGAACAGAAAGCTGAGTATGACAACGCCGACAAACACATGAATTGCGTGAATGGCCGTGAACACGAAGTAATACATGAAAAAATCATTGGTCATCGGGGTCATCCCGTCAGAGACCTTGGCATTCCACTCAAAGACTTTGTTTATGAGAAATATAACACCGGACAAAATCGCCAGCCGGAACCAAATGCGATTATCTCGGCCATCGTCTAATCGAAAACGTTCAACACCGATCGCCACGAAAAAAGAGCCGGTGAGCAGAAGCAGTGTATTAGCAAGGCCGAACCTCAAATCAAGCGTGCCGCGCGCGCTTGAAAACACGCCTCCCTGTTCCTGATTGCCAATGGCAATCAGAATGAAAAACAGGGAAAAGACCAGCAAGTCCCCTGTTACAAAGGCCCAGATACCGGGTTCCCCCGGTATCCGGCTTTGCGCTTGGCTTTTCTCATTCACAGGATAAACAGCCTTTATAAGCTCTAGCTATTTTCGTCATTGGCGATCTTGATCATCACCCAGGACATAATGGCTATCCAAGCAAAGAATGCGATGAAGGGCAGATACATGGCAACAATGCCGTGCCAGGAAAACGGCCCGTCTTTGAAAAATATGACCATTTGGCCCGGCGCGAAGAGCAAAGCCGCCCATAAGTTTACATAAGCCACCCAGCGCGGAAATGGTTCTCTTCCCGGCTCGGAGAAAAAGATAGGCAGGGCTATTAACACGCACCAGCCGCCAAATAAGGGCACAGAGAAAACTGCCAAAAAGTAGGCAAAATCAGCCCACATGAGCAATATAGATGGTGCGTAGGTATCCGGTCGGAAAACCATCAGCGACCAAGCAAAGGCCACCAGCAAAGCGATGGTGGTGCCACCTGCTGTAAATACGAGTTGCACGTACGAAAACACCGGGCTTGTTTCGAAGCGCCGGGTTTGCGCTGCAATACCTGCGCCGAATGTGCCGAAAAGGGCAAAAGAGGCGATCATGAAAATCGAGCCTACCCGCATATTGAGCAGGTTTTCATTGACCTTTGCGACGACCTCAGAAGGTGTGTCACTGGCATTCAGGAGCGGCGGCAACATGCCCCCTAACCAAACGCCGCCTATAATAAATAGGATAATTGCCGCATATCCGGTGTAGCCGCAAAATGCCAAGGATTTCCTCGACAGGCTATCTTGCGCCAATATGTTGCTCGTTATTTCACTCATTTTTTTCTCCCCTAGTAAGAATGGTGATTTTCTAAAATTCCTCCGCCCGATATCGGAGCAAATTCATTGCCGCTCTCTCGCCACTATTTACAGCGGCCTCTACTCCGGCTTGGGAGAAATAATCTCCCGCCAGTTTTATGCCTTCCGGTAATAGAGAATGAACCTTGTCGAGCATTTTGTAGTGACCCGGTTTGGCTATGGTCAGCCCGTTTTTGTAACGGAACAAATGAACAAAGCTTGGCTTTTGTGCCTGGCCAAAAGCGGCATTTACCTGTTTGACCGATTCCTCTTTTATGTCGTCATCGCTCATATCATTAAGTGCTGGCGTGTTGAAATAGACCCCAACCATTTGCGCCCCCTTCGGGACCGATGCCGGCAAGCGCCGTCCATGCAAAACCATAGCCCCAACATTGCGAACGCCACCTTCGCCAACGGGCAACACAATATCTGTTGGATAATCGGGCCATGGGTCCTCGTCATACCCCACGGCAACATGGGCATATTCGGTGTAATGCGTACTCATGAGCCGATGATAGGCATCCTCCGACACATGCTCTTTCAAAAGGTCGGCAGCAATAAAGGCTTCCGTCGCAATGATAATGCTGTCGACCAGAACACTGCCGCCCGTATAAGAAACGCGCCACATTTGACCTTCTCGCGTCAAACCTTCAACCGGGGTCGAGACATGAATCTTGTCGGAAGAAACATTGTCCAAAAACCATTCATTGATTTGCCCAATGCCACCCTCCGGTGATGACAATGCGATTTTGTGCCCCTGCTTCATCAGTGCCTTGGGAAAGGGAGTTGATAATTCGCGTAATGGCACTGCATAAAGAAAATCCATAATCGGGCGCATGACATATTCAAATGCCTTGTCACCCAAGTTTGCACGCGACCAATCTTCCAAATTTTCATCACCGTCATATCTGGCAAGCTGCGATCCGTCGAACGGGTTGCGCGCGCTCGGCGTAAAAAGCAAGCGCAGTCCGGTCACGATTATGCGGAGTTTGTCTCGCAGCCTTAGCGTTGGAACCTTTAGAAAGCTAAAAAACGAACCAAGCCGAACCGGGTATCTGGACCTATCATCATCCATAAGCTCAGATGCACCGGTCCAGGGCACCAATTGTTTTTTTCGTCCCATTTCTCGCAGCAAGGCCATGGTGCGCGGATAGATGCCTCCCATAAGAAACAGAGCTCCAGTTCCCAGATTGTAACCGTCATCTCGATGGAGCTGTTTTGTACGCCCTCCAACTTTCTCGGCCGCCTCAAACAGGTCAAAATCAATTTTGTTTTTCTGCAAGGTATAGGCAGCTGCACAACCTGCAGGCCCGCCCCCGATGATTGCCACCTTCATGCTCAAATTCCGTTCTTAGAAATTGCTTTTGTTTGCAAGGCTCCTGCAACGAGTTGATGGAGAAAAACCTCAATATCTATAGCTGCCGGAGTGGTAAGCTTCATTTGCGCCGCCATTTGTCCACCGCCGATGATGATATACGCGGCAATTTCTGGATCTAAATCTGGCGATAGTTCTCCGCTTTTTTGGCCAACGCTAATGATTTCACAAAACAAATTTGCAACTCTGCTTTGCAAGTCTTCGTAAAGCGTCCAAGTGGCATTCTCGAAAGCTGTGCTCCAATCCAGCCAAATTTTCATGATTGCAGAATCTAGCTCGACGGTGTTTGAAAATGCTCGCGCCACATTCAATATTTTATCAAAAGCAAGTTCATCCTCAGCGGCGGCGTTCCAAACAATTTCCGTTATACGGGTATCGACCAGTTCGAGTACCGCCTCCGTCAGGCTCTCTCGTGTATCGAAATATGCATAAACGGTTGGAACGGAAACACCGGCCTTGAGAGCAACGTGTGAGCGACGTGCGCCTTCAATGCCGTGATTTACATATATTTCTATTGCACAGTCGATGAGTTGTTCACGTCTTTTTTCTGGCGAAAGTTTCGGAGCTCTCTTGGGTCGATTGGTAATTTTCAGGTTTTGCTGGCTCACAATAACTTCCTTGATTGAGTTGCATTATACTGATACTAATATCACTGAAGAAAGTTCATCACAACCGGAATTTTCGCCAAAATAAACGATTGGAGGGAGGATGCTCGAGGTTCTAGATTCTGAAAAGCAGTCACGTTGGTGGGTTGAGGAAAAAATAAAATCTTACGACCCGGAAACTGAGTATTCAGAAATTGTGTCGCTTATGGCGCAGTATCAGTTGGATGAGTTTACGCTCAATTTTTTGGTTACCATTCTGACAAGCTATACTCTTAAGCCGTCGCATATGGCTGAGACCCTTTCCATAACAAACAAAGGATTGCGTCGGCCCAATCAACGTATGCAGGACACTTTGGATTTTTTCTGGATTTGGCACGTGTTTGGCCCTGACGCAGAGGAGACCAAAAAATCTCTTTCGAGATTGAACAGATTGCACGCAGGGGTCGCCCGCATGTTGCCAGGACATTTTGAGAATGGTGACGATTTCATATATGTGCTTGGTCGGCTATTTGTGCTGCAAGATCGATTGCTCAAGAACCTGAACATAGTTGGCATGAATCCCCATATAAAGGCGGCGCTGTTCAATTTCGCCAGAGCATTGTCCAAACATTTTCTAACTGAAGGCGACAAGCCGGTTGAGGGATTTCCGGACACTCCGGAAGCGCTTGAGGCATTTGTTGATGACTGGGAAAGCAAAAATCACGGCTTTTCGCCGGTGAGTCGCGACATCGTGAACTCTTTTGTTCACGCTTTTGGAGACAGATGGTTTTCGCACCCATTCAAGCCAATCGGAAGGTGGGTTTGCATCGAGGCACTTGAGGACAGTTTTTTAGAGCATGTTCGCATTAAGCCCCTAAAGGGTATTCGTAAATGGTTGGCGCGCGGCGCTCTCAAAAGTCTGTTTTTCTATAAAACAAGAATTGCTGCAGATAGAAAAACATCGGCCTATGACGAGCGGGTATTATTGAGCAAAAAAGAATGTGCGGAGATGGATGAGCGCGCCGTTAGGCGCGTGAGCGAGTTTGGCTGGACAAAGGGAGGAAAGGATTCCGTGGGCCTAGGAGATGGACCGAGCTTGGCTGGAAAATGCCCTGTCATGAGCCATACCCAAACATCAAGCGAGGTCAAACGCCCAGTTTCCAACTAATATGGGCCGGCAATGCCGATGACCGCGACTGAATAGCTATAAGAAGGCTTGCTAGGGGCCTGGGGTCGGCATCGAACCCATCTCCTGGGCACCATTTTCAAGTTTCAAGCGCCGTGTTTCACGGGACAAGCCATTGATCTTCAAGCATCTCGGAACTTGGGGCTTCCTAAATTATAATTTTCTGAAGCCACTTTTGCTTCATGGCAAGGTCATACCCATCGCCATATGAGTGGCCTATGCCGGAAGTGCTCCAACCACCTATGGCATCAGAAATGTCTGACGGACACTCAACCGCTCTTAAACGATCACGCAGAGCATGCCGGAATGAATGAACCACGCAACCTTCAGGAACTCTGGGCTTCAGCCATTTGTTAAGCGCAGCGCTTGCTGAGTTGGCATTGCATTTAGACGCACTGGTGTAATTCGGGAAGGCAAATCGCCCCTCAATCTGTACGATCCGTTCCGCAGCCCAATAGCTGTATCCGATAAGTGGCACGAGCCTTTCGCTTGATGTGGTCTTAAGCTTGCGCCATGGGTGCTCATGAATGATCAAGTGGGGTATTTCAGTATCAAGAACGATATCCTCTTTTATCAAACCCAGTGCTTCTGAGAGGCGGAGACCCGTATCGCTGATTAGAGCAAGTAGATGGCGGTTTGGATCGTCCATCGCTTCACATTCCGCCTGCAATATTTTGATTGTTTTTACCGGCATGGTTGGCCGGGTTTTTGCCCTGTCATCGGCAGGAATGAATATTTTTGCGAATGGATTGGTGTTTGGCAGTCCGTGTTCTTGGATGGCCAAGGAGACAATAGATCGTATTGAAGCGAAACACCTCTTTACCGAAGAAGAGGCAAGGCCTCTTTGAATCAAATGATCCCGGAAACTTGCCCCATCGGCAGAAGTCAGCTCACTGATAGAGACATCGCCGCTCAAAACCATCAATTGCTCAATGTTACGCCGCGCAGTCCGCTCAAACGTTTCCCCCTTCCCTTTGCCCTTAAGACGCAGGTAGAGGTCGAGAGCTTCGGATAATGTAATCGATGCGGCCGGTTGAGCTGGGCTCTCCAGCGTCATCGAATGTTGTGAAATTATCTCTTCGAGCTTCATACCGTTCCAGAAGCTCTCCAGCTTTTCTGACAAAACAATTGCCGAAGCGATAGCCTTGCGGCGCGACTTCGTTTTAAGCGACACGACAATTCGCTCTTTGCCCAGTCGCTTTTGAAGTTCCTTCGGAATACGCCGCGTATAGTAGTAATGCACACCCCGACGCCTGGTTAGGTATGTCGCATTTTGGTCTACCATATGGTCTACCATAGAAACCATGATCTCTGCTCCTCAAACAAATATGCTTGAAGATCAATGGCTTGGACCGTGAAACACGGTGCTTGAAACTTGGGAATGGTGCCCAGGAGAAGACTCGAACTTCCACACCCTTGCGAGTACTAGCACCTGAAGCTAGCGCGTCTACCAATTCCGCCACCTGGGCCCAAGGCGATGGTTTAAGCGCCATTGCGCGGCTTGTCAATTGGCAATCAAGGGGGCCGTTAAGCAGGCAGTTAAGACTTCACCCAAAGCCCGCTTTGTTCTATGTAAGGCACAGAGAAAGCCCGCCCGTCAGACAGCTCAGGCGGGTCGGTAGATGGAGAAGAAAATGACATCACTTACAGGACGTTTAACACAAGATGATCTGGTTGTGGTTTTTGGCGGTTCAGGTTTTGTTGGCCGCCATATTGTACGCCACTTGGCCAAAACCGGATGCCGCGTGCGCATCGCCGTGCGCCGCCCCAATGAAGCCCTGTTTTTGAAAACCGCCGGACGCGTCGGCCAGATTGAAATCGTCGCCGCCAATGTGCGCGATGAGGCAAGTGTCTCCGCCGCCCTTAGCCAAGCCGATGCGGTGGTCAATGCGGTGGGTATTTTATTCGAAAGCGGCAAGCAGAAATTCGCCAGCGTGCAAGCCGAAGGTGCGGCGCGTATCGCCCAACTGGCGGCCCAGCAGGGCATTGAGAAATTCGTGCAGCTTTCCGCCATTGGTGCCGATATCGGTTCAGACAGCGTCTATGCCAGCACCAAAGGGCAGGCTGAGGCCGCCGTCGTTGAGGCGATTGCCGGTGCCCATATTGTGCGCCCGTCTATTGTTGTCGGCCCCGAGGATGATTTCTTCAACCGCTTCGCCGCCATGGCGCAAATCGCGCCAGCCCTGCCGCTGGTCGGCGGTGGCCACACTTTGTATCAGCCAGTGACTGTGTTTGATGTGGCACAAGCCGTGCGGGCCTGCCTTGAGGGTGCTCCGTCAGGGATTTATGAGCTGGGCGGGCCAGAGGTCTATGGCTTCAAGCAATTGCTGGAAATGATGCTCTGGCAAATTGGCCGCAAGCGCCTTTTGTTGCCGCTGCCATTTGGTGTCGCGCGGGTGATTGCGACGCTGGCGCAAATCATGCCGAAACCGCTGCTCACGCCCGATCAGGTGATCTTGCTGAAATCAGATAATATTGTCAGGGAGGGTGCTCAAGACTTGTCTGAGCTGGGTGTTACGCCGACGCCGATTGAGACGATTTTGCCGGATTATCTGGCCCGCTTTAGGCCGTCCGGCAAAGCTAGCTAATCAGCACCAGCAAGCCGATGCCGAGCGCCAAGCGATACAGCACGAACGGCAATAGCGATATATGCCGCGTCATGCGGATGAAAATATCAATCGTCAAAAACGCAAAACCAGCCGCCAGCGCCGCGCCGATGAAGGCGTCGGCCAGCGCCGTGATATCGCCCTGCAAGATTAATTCGATAAGCCCAAGCGAGGCAAAGCAGAAAATCACCGGCATTGATAACAGCATGGAAAAGCGCGCCGCTTGCTCGCGCTCCATGCCGAGCCAACGCGCCGCCATAATGGTTACGCCAGCGCGGCTGGCCCCGGGGATTAGCGCCAGCATTTGCGCCAAGCCGATAAGCAGTGCTGGGCGGGCTGTCAGCTTTTCAATCTGTAGATGGCTGGCGCCGAAGCGGTCGGCTAGATAAAGCGGCACGGCAAAAATAATGCTCGCCCATGCCACCACTTCGGCGGTGCGCAACTGCCCCATTATGCCACTGGTCACAACAAGCGTTGCCGCTAGCAGAACCGGAACGGTCGCGATGATGAGTATTTTGGCGGCGGTGGCATTTTCGCTGGCGCGCAGGCGCATCACATCGACGCCGCCCCGAATGAGCTGTCCGGTTTGCTGGCGGAAATACACCATCACCGCCATCAGCGTGCCGCCATGCAAGGCGACATCCATACCGACACCTTGGTCAGACAGGCGGGTCAGCAAATGGGCGATGTTCAAATGCCCCGATGACGAGACGGGAATGAATTCGGTAATGCCTTGAATTGCCGCCAGAAGCAAAATCTGTGAAAAAGCCATAAAGCAACTTAAAGCGCTGCTGGAAGCGAAACAAGGAATACCTGCTGCACGGGCTTGATAAGTCATTGTTACTGTGTGAAGAAGTGCCAACATCCCCTTGCCCCGACACGAGTCTCAGCGTAGATTTCACCCATGCCTAGTCTGTTTCATCAACCCGTCTGTCCGTTTTCCCGCAAAGTGCGCCTGATGCTTGGCGAGAAGAAGTTCGCTGTCGAATATGTCGAGGAGCGGCCTTGGGAAAGACGGCTGGATTTTTTAATGCTGAACCCGTCTGGCGAAGTGCCGGTTTTGGTCGGCGAAGCGGGCACGATTTCCGGCCATTATGCGATTAGCGAATGGCTCGAAGAAAAGGGCGGGGCGGTGCCGTTAATGCCGTCCAGTGGCCTCGCGCGGGCCGAAACCCGGCGCATCACGGCATGGTTTGACGACAAGTTTTATAATGAAGTGGGCCGCCTGATTACTTATGAGAAAATCGACCGCCGCTTCAAAGGCGATAGCGATGGCGGCGGTGGGCCGGATATGGCGACCGTGCGGGTGGGCCTGCACAATCTCAATTTACACATGGAATATCTCAGCCATTTGCTCGACCAGCGCGTGTGGCTGGCCGGCAATGATTTGACGATGGCCGATTTGACCGCCGCAGCGCATTTGTCGTGCCTTGATTTCACCGGCGATGTGCCATGGAAAAACTGGCCTTTGGTGCGCGATTGGTATGCCAAATTGAAATCGCGCCCGAGTTTCCGGCCGCTTTTGGCCGATCACGTCGCCGGCATGCGGCCGCCACCTTATTATACTGATCTGGATTTTTAGGGCGCGTGGCCGTGCTGGAGATTAAACAGCAATTGGTCGAACGGGCTCGCGATGAGGGCTTTGAACTGTGTCGGGTCACCAAGCCGGACGCCATCCCCGAAGCCGCCGCGCGCTTGAAACATTTTCTCCAACAAGGCTATCACGGCGATATGGGCTGGATGGCCGAGCACGAAATGCGCCGCTCTAGCCCGCAAAATATCTGGCCCGAGGCACAAAGCGTCGTCATGCTGGCGATGAATTATGGGCCGGAGGACAATCCATTAGATGGCTTAGCGCAGGAAAAATCTGGCCTGATTTCAGTCTATGCCCAGCGCCGCGACTACCATGATGTGATGAAAAAGAAGCTGCGGCGTCTGGCCAGCTGGTTGGCTGAAATCGGAGAGGCGGAGGTGAAACTGTTTGTCGACACCGCTCCCGTCATGGAAAAGCCGCTGGCCGCCGCCGCCGGGCTTGGCTGGCAGGGCAAACACACTAATCTGGTGTCGCGCGATTTCGGCTCTTGGCTGTTTTTGGGCAGTATCTTCACCACGCTAGATTTACCAACTGACGCGCCCGAGCAAGACCATTGCGGGCAATGCACCGCTTGTTTGGAGGCGTGCCCGACCAATGCTTTCCCAGCCCCTTATCAGCTCGATGCGCGGCGCTGTATTTCTTATCTGACGATTGAGCATAAGGGCGTCATAGAGGCAGACTTGCGGCGCGGCATGGGCAATCATATTTATGGTTGCGATGATTGTCTGGCGGTGTGCCCGTGGAATAAATTTGCCAAACTCGGGCAAGAGGCCAAGCTGGCCATGCGGGACGAGCTATTGCTGCCGGATTTGATTATGCTGTCGCAACTCGACGATGACGGGTTTCGTAGCTTCTTCGCCGGTTTGCCGATTAAACGCACAGGCCGTGATCGCTTTGTGCGCAATGTGATGATTGCCTTGGGCAATATCAGCCAACCAAATGAGGCCGACAAACAGGCGGTGCTGGCGCGTCTCGACGATGTCTCGCCGCTGGTGCGGGGCATGGCGGTGTGGGCGTTGGGCCAGCTTGACCCAACCCAAGCGCGGGCTGAAGGGCAAGCCCGCCAGCCGCAAGAGCAAGATGAAGATGTACAGGCCGAATGGCAGGCGGTGATGGCATGACGCATATGGTATTTTTCGGCTATGGATTTTGCGCCGCCGCGCTGGCCCCGCTATTGCAAGCGCGCGGCTGGCGCTTATCGGCCACCACACGCGATGCCGACAAAGCCGAAGCGATGCAGGCGCAGGGCATCACCACGATTTTATGGCCCTGTGATGAGGCGCCGCTGGCCGCTTCGGCATTAGACGGCATCACCCACGGGCTGCTGTCAGCCGCCCCGACGGAACAGGGCGACCCGATTTTGCGTCAAGCCGGTGCCGCGCTGGCGGCGCATAGCCGGTCTTTGCAATGGCTCGGTTATTTATCGACTACCGGTGTTTATGGCGACCACCAAGGCGCCTGGGTCGATGAGGACACACCAGCCGGGCCGATTGGCCGACGCGGCATGGCTCGCGTCGCCGCCGAAGCCGAATGGCAGGCCTTTGCCGAGGCCCGTAACGTGCCGGTGATGATGTTCCGGCTGGCCGGTATTTATGGCCCGTATCGCAATCAACTGCGCAGTGTCAGCAATGGCACGGCGCGGCGTATCGACAAGCCCGGGCAGGTGTTTTCGCGTATTCATGTCGACGATATTGCGCAGACTTTGACCGCCTCGATTGACCGCCCCAAGGCCGGGCGGGCTTATAGCGTGTGCGATGACGAACCGGCGGCACCTGAAGCGGTGGTGCGCTTTGCGGCTGAGCTGCTGGGGGTTGAGCCGCCGCCGCTGGTGCCGTTTGCTGAGGCCGAACTGTCGCCCATGGGGCGCAGTTTCTACGCCGATAATAAACGCCTGCACAATCAGCGGATCAAACAGGAATTGGGCGTCACATTGGCTTATCCGAGCTATCGCGAAGGGCTGACGGCCTTGTTTAACGCCAAAGCTTATTGAGGCTTATTAGGCGGGTAGCACATCCTCAATCAACTGTATCAGCGTCTTAATCTGGCTTTCGGACGACAGCCGGTGGTCGCCATCCTTGATGAAATGCAATTCAATGTCTTCGCTGGTCAGGGCGTCTGCCAGCTCCAGCGACAATTGCCACGGCACGGCGTCGTCGCGTTGGCCATGCAACACCCG
>JAHEIG010000033.1 GCA_024639515.1 Rhodobiaceae bacterium
TTCAATATCAATCGCCGAATGTCGATGTAATTGGCCTGTTGCTGGAGCGCGTCACCGGTCAGTCGGTGCGCGATTTCATCCAAAAGCACATTTGGGGGCCGCTGGGCACCGAGCATGATGGCGTGTTCAGCGTCGATGTCGCTTTTGTGCCGATTGCCACGGGTGGTTATAACTCCACCTTGCGCGACGCCGCACGCTTTGGACTGATGGCACTGGGCGATGGCAAATTGGGCGACACACAAATCGCCCCAACCGCGTGGATGCAAGACACTTACGCCCTGACGGAGGCGGATTTAGCTGCTGGCGCCGCCAGTATTGTCGCCGACCCCGATAACCCGCGCTTTGTGCCAGGTTTTCAAGGCTATCGCAGCTTTTGGTGGAACTTCAATGCAGCCGCAGGCGAACGCATGGCGATGGGCGTGCACGGGCAGGTGATTTACGTCAACAAAGCCCGCAATCTGGTGATTGCCAATTTCGCCAGCCCCGACCAGACAGCCAACATGCTACGCGCCAGCTTCAAGCAAATGATCACCGGCACGCGGGCGCTGGCCGCCAGTCTTTAATCAGCCGGTTAGCGGCTCAAGAAAATGTGATGTTGGCGCTGTCGTCGACATTGCCAAAATTAATGCTGAACACATCCAGAATGTAGTTTTGGTACATCCGCCAAGGTGCCTCACTGCCCTGCTTGGGCAATTCTTCCGATTTACGCACCACATAGCCAGACGAGAAATCCAGCAGCGGATCGGTTTGCACTTTTGATCTGTCAACCGTCGGCACGGCTTTTTTATAGCCCTTGCTATCCATGTGTTTAATCAACCGGCAGACATAGGCCGAGGTCAGGTCACAGCGCAGAGTCCATGAGGCGTTGGTGTAGCCGAAAGACGACGCCAGATTAGGCAGGCCAGAAAACATCATGCCTTTGTAATTCAGCAAATCACCCGGCACGATATCTTCATTATCGACCTTCAAGTTCATATTGCCGAAGAAGTTCAAATCAAGACCGGTGGCCGAGACAATAATATCGGCATCCAGTGTTTCGCCCGATTTCAGCGTAATGCCGTTTTCGGTGAAGGTTTGGATATGGTCGGTGGCGATGTCAGCTGTGCCATTGCGCAACGCGGCGAAAAAGTCACCTTCCGGTGCCAGACAAAGACGCTGATCCCATGGGTTGTAATGCGGCGTCAGATGTTTATCGATATCGAAACCGGCGGGCACTTCGTCATGTAGTCCCTGCAAAAGCATTTTGCGGGCGCGATGCGGCCAGCGGCGGCAATACCAAAAGAACAAGCGCCCGAGCAATACATTGCGCCAGCGGGTCACGCCATAAGCCCAACGCGCCGGCAACACACGACGCAAGAAATTGGCCAAGCCATCTTCAGCTGGACGGGCCACAATATAGGTCGGTGAACGCTGCAACATGGTGACCTTTTCGGCCTTTTCTGCCATTGCCGGCACCAAGGTGACAGCTGTTGCGCCAGAGCCAATGACAACGACTTTTTTACCATCATAATCAAGGTCTTCCGGCCAGAATTGCGGATGCACCACAGTGCCTTTGAAAGCCTCTTGATTAGGAAATGCCGGTTGGTGGCCTTGGTCATAATTATAATAACCCGAGCACATATGTAGGAAGCTGCAACTACGCTGTTCGGTTTCGCCTGTGGCTTGATCTTCAATCGTCAAATTCCACCGCGACTCGGGGGTCGACCATCTGGCATCAATAACTTTTTTGCCAAAATTGATTTTGCGCTGCAGCTGATCTTCATCCACCGCGCCACGCAGATATTTCATGATCGACGGTGCATCGGCAATCGCTTTCGGGTCTTTCCACGGGCGGAACGAAAACCCCAGCGTGTACATATCGCTGTCCGAGCGAATACCCGGATAGCGGAACAAATCCCATGTGCCGCCAATATCATTGCGCGCTTCGATAATCTCGAATGATTTTTCAGGACAGTTCTTCTGCAAATGGTGCGCCGAGGTAATACCGGAAATACCGGCCCCAATAATCAGAACGTCCGTGTGTTGCATAGTGCTCATATTATCTCTCCCATAATGAGGCGCCGCAACGGCATGATGTGGCATCTTGTTAGTCCATGGTCGGGATAATAAAAGACTGATCTGTCACATCCCCAGAAGGCCAACGTTGGGTCACGGTTTTTACTTTGGTGTAAAAACGAATACCCTCAGGCCCGTGTTGATTAACGTCTCCAAAAGCCGACCGCTTCCAGCCGCCAAATGTGTGATAGGCAACCGGCACCGGAATTGGCACGTTGACGCCTACCATACCAACATTCACTTTAGACGCAAACTCGCGCGCTGCCAGACCATTGCGGGTGAAAATCGCCACGCCATTGCCATATTGGTGCTCGCTAGGCAAGCGCGCCGCTTGCTCCAGCGTATCAGCTCGCACCACTTGCAGCACAGGGCCGAAAATTTCTTCTTGGTAGCTCTGCATATCGGCTTTCACATGGTCGAATAATGACGGGCCGATGAAAAACCCGTCCTCATGGCCTTGCAATTGCAGGCCGCGACCATCAACCACCAAATCGGCGCCATCGTTCACGCCCATCTCGATATAGCTCTCGATTTTCGCGCGATGGGCGGCTGACACCACAGGCCCGAAATGCGCCGTATCATCGCTTGATACACCGACTTTCAGCTTGCCGATTTCGTCGCTCATCCGCGCGACAAATTCATCCGCCGTATCTTGGCCCACCGGCACAGCCACAGGCAACGCCATGCAGCGCTCGCCAGCCGAGCCATATGCGGCGCCTGAAAAGTCAGCAATCACTTGATCCATATCAGCGTCGGGCAAAATAATACCATGGTTTTTTGCACCGCCCATGGCCTGCACACGCTTGCCATTGGCGGTGCCGGTTAAATACACATAATGGGCGATATCTGACGACCCAACAAAGCTCACCGCTTTAATGTCAGGATGGGTGAGAATGGCATCGACCACCACTTTATCGCCCTGCACAACATTCAGCAAACCTTCCGGCGCACCGGCTTCCAGCATCAGCTCGGCCAGACGCACCGGCACCGATGGGTCTTTTTCAGATGGCTTTAGAATGAACCCATTACCGCAGGCAATCGCCACACCAAACATCCACATCGGAATCATCGCTGGGAAATTGAACGGCGTAATACCGGCGACCACGCCCAAAGGCTGGCGCATCGAATAAATATCAATCCCTGGGCCTGCACCCTCGGAATATTCACCCTTCATTAAATGCGGGATACCGCAGGCAAATTCGATCACTTCAAGGCCGCGTTGAATGTCGCCTTTACTGTCGGCAATCACTTTGCCGTGCTCGGCAGACAAAAGCGCCGCCAGCTCATCCATATTAGCTTCTAGCAATTCTTTGAATTTGAACATCACGCGGGCGCGGCGCTGCGGATTGGTGGCGCCCCACTCGACTTGCGCGGCGCGCGCAGCGGCCACTGCCGTATCAACATCAGAGGCTTCGCCGAGCCACACTTGCGCTTGCACCGCGCCGGTGCTCGGATTGTAAATATCCGCTTTGCGACTGGCGTCGCCTTTGGTCAATGAACCGCTGATTAAGTGTTCGATTTCGCGCATTTGTTTATCTCCCTAATAAAGCAACTTGCAACCATGTTGCGGCGGCGTCGCCGCAGCAAAACAGAGACAAGTTCTACCACATCCGGCCAAAGACGGAAGGAAAACTAATTGTCTCAGCAGCTTAGCTTTTGCCGCTGGTTTGTGCGGCCAACACTTCGAAATCCTCGGGCGAGCCTAATTGCCCACTCACTTCATCACCGCGCCCCAGCGCATATTGTGGCGGCGACAGCTCTGGATGCTCGCCAGGGGCCCCGGGCGGAGTGAAATAGCCGAGCGCATATTGCCCCATGGCATAACCAATAAGCTCCTGAAAAGCGGGGTTCAGCTTGGCCGCCAGCTCGGGCGGAGTCGACAGATATTGGTTTTCTTCTTGGCGCAACCAGCCCAGCGCATAGGTCAGGTTAAGGCCAATCCGGTCACCATCCGACTTGTTCTCGCCTCCGCCATGGAACACCGAGCCAGTATACACCAGCACCGAACCGGCGCACATTGTCGCTTGGGTGATTTCTTCTGGTGTTGGCAGTCGATCATCTGGCCATTGGGTGCTACCCGGCACAACACTGGTGGCACCATTTTCAGCGGTAAAGTCACTGAGTGCCCAAATGGTGTTTAATTGCGGCTCGACATGCGCCAAATGCGTGCCCCATGCCCAGCGGTCGCGGTGAATGGCTTGCGCCGTCTGTGTCGGGCGCAGGCGGATAATCTGCGTCAAATGCAATTGATAGCGCTCGCAATTCTCCAGCAAAAAGCCATCGCACAGGCCGAGAATGGTTTTATGGGCAATCAAATCACGGCATTTGGCCGAGCGTGACACAAGCCCACCGGTGCGGGTGGTCAATCGACCGGTAAAGTCATCGTCGCCATTGGCCGAAGCCTCCATATATGGGTCACATTCGGCGCGAATTTGCGCCAAATCATCGGCAGACATGACGTCATCAATGATAATCGCGCCATCGGCTTTAAGCGCTGCTAGCATCTCGTCGCGTGACGCGTCTTCAGCAAAATGTTGTAATTGAACCATATCTCCCTCCGCGCGGGTCTAGGCCCGCAAATCAAATATTTCGTGTTCCTCGGTAATAAAGGCGGTTGAACGCTCAAGGTCGATAAACCGCGCTTCATCTTCAATCAAAAACTTGCCGGCCGCAACGCCCTCATCGGTCAGCCCCGCCGCATTCATATGTTCCGTGTCTTGGAACCACACTTCGGTAATGCCGTCATAGGGCGCCGACATGCGGCGGCTTTTGCGAATACTCGCATCGCTCGGGGTTTCACTTGTATGGCTTTGCACATAGCGCAGCGCGTTAATCGCCTCGGCCACAGAGCGCACTTTCGGGCCATGCGTATTCAACCAATAATCATGAAACTTTTCTGGCGTTACATCCGCTCGTCGACGCACGCAATAGACCAATTTAATCATCTAACCCTCCCAAAGCGCGATAGGGAAAAGTCTACGCAAAAGCGCAAACTATTGGCAAATGGAATTTAGGCCGTGCTTAGCTCGAATCCTCTATTTCCTCGCGCAGCATTTCCAGTTGCAGCCATTCTTCCTCCGCCGCTGCCAAGGCCTGACGCGCCGTTTCAAGGCTTTGCGCCATCACGTTAAAGGCTGCCGCATCATTGGCAAACAGCGCCGGATCGGCCAGCCCTGCCTCGCATTGGGTAATGGTTTCCTCCAGCGTGACGATTTCTTGCGGCAGTTTCTCAAGCCGGAATTTGTGCTTATAGCTCATTTTGCCGAGCGGTTTTTCGGCTTTTGGTTTATCGCTCACCGGCTTGCTTGTAGTGCCGGTTTTTTCTTTGCGCAGCTCACCCGACGCCTTATCGGCGAGGGCTTGGGCTTGGCGTTTTTGCTGAGTTTTCATATCTGAATAACCGCCAGCATATTCCATCCACACGCCGTCGCCATCAGAGTGGAAAACCGTGGTCACGGTGCGGTCGAGAAAATCGCGATCATGGCTGACCAACAGCACAGTGCCTTCATAGCTGGAAATCATTTCCTGCAATAAATCGAGGGTTTCGAGATCGAGGTCATTGGTCGGCTCATCCATCACCAAAAGATTAGACGGCTGGCGCAAGCCGCGCGCCAACAGCAAGCGGGCCTGCTCACCACCGGACAGAATATGCGCCGGGGTACGCATTTGCGACGGGTGAAACAGGAAATTGCGCATATATCCAATGACATGCATGGTTTCTTCACCCAGCGGCACTTGATCACCGGCGCCATCAGTGAGCGCGTCTTTAATCGTCCAGTTTTTCTTAATACCAGAGCGCTTTTGGTCAAGCACCAGCGGCGTCAGGTTTTTGCCCAAGCGCAACTGACCACTATCGGGTTCTAATTCGCCGAGCAGCATTTTCAGCAATGTCGTCTTACCGGCACCGTTGGCCCCAACCAGGCCTATGCGGGCGCCACGTTTCACTTGCGTCGAGAAATTGCGCACCACTGGCTTGTCGCCAAAAGATTTAGTTAATTTATCGGCCTTCACTACCAGCTTGCCGGAGCGTTCGCCAGCCACGATCGATGCCTCCATGCCGCCTTCTGGCCCGCGATGGTCGCGCCTTTGCTGACGCAGTTTCATCAAATCAGCCATCCGCTTGACGTTACGCTTGCGCCGCGCGGTGACCCCATAGCGCACCCAGTCTTCTTCGCGGGCGATTTTACGGTCGAGCTTATGCTGTTCTTCTTCCTCGCGCGCCAGCTCAGTGTCGCGCCAATCCTCAAAATGGCGGAAGTTTTTGCGCATGATGCGGGTTTTGCCGCGATCGAGCCAAATCGTCGTATTCGCCATATTGCTCAAAAACCGACGGTCATGGCTGACCAAAATCAGCGCCGAATTAAGCTGGTGCAGTGCCGTTTCCAGCCATTCAATAGCGGGCAGGTCGAGGTGGTTGGTCGGTTCATCCAGCAATAGCACTTCCGGCTGCGGGGCCATTACTTTGGCCAGCGCCGTGCGGCGGCGTTCACCGCCCGACAAAGGGGCAATCGCTGCCTCCGGATTGAGGTGCAAGTCCGCCATGATTTGGAAGGCGCGTTGCTTGTCTTCGTTATTCAGCAAGCCCTTGAGTACATAATCGCCAATGCTCTTATAGCCGCTAAAATCTGGGTCTTGGGCGAGATATTCAATGGCAATGCCAGGCTGCACAAAGCGCTCGCCGTCATCCATGTCGGTCAGGCCAGCGATGATTTTCATCAGCGTTGATTTGCCCGAGCCATTGCGCCCAACCAGACAGATACGGTCGTCGCGCCCAACCGACAGGCTGGCGCCCTCCAATAGCGGCGCCACACCGTGCGTCAGGTGAACATCTTGGATATACAGAATAGGTGGCGCGACGGACATGCGCGTAACCTATCGCCTGCGCGCACGAACCGCCAGTGTTTTACGCATACCCCCGCACTAAGCCGCCACTATTAGGTAATCGCCGCCGTGCCTTCCTCGACATATTGCTCGCGCAGTGTGCGTTTCAGCACTTTGCCGGTGGCATTGCGCGGTAGCGCATCGATAAAATTAACGCTGGCCGGCACTTTGAACTTAGCCAGGTTTTTGATACAATGGGATATCACTGCTTCCTCGTCCAGCGCTTGGCCGGGCTTCAGCACCATCACCGCTTTGCCGGTTTCGCCCCAGCGCTCGCTCGGCACCCCAATGACAGCAACTTCAGCGACTTCTGCCAATTGGTAAAGCACGTTCTCGACTTCTGCCGGATAGACGTTCTCACCGCCGGAAATATACATATCCTTGGAGCGGTCAACGATATAAACAAAACCCTCATCATCAAACTTCGCAGCGTCACCGGTTTTAAGCCAGTCGCCGGTAAAGGTCTTGGCCGTGGCTTCAGGGTTATTCCAATAGCCTGGGGTGATATTCGGCCCGCGAATGAGCAGCTCGCCGACTTCTTCGGGGGCCACATCATTTTCGTCTTCATCAACAATGCGGATTTCCGTATGCATAAGCGGTTTACCAGCTGAGCCGATTTTGCGCAGCGCATCCTCCGCTTCCAGCAACACACCGCCGGGACTGGTTTCGGTCATGCCCCAGCCTTGCACGAATGGCACGTCGCGATCGAGCCAGCATTTCAAAATCGCTTCAGCACAAGGCGCACCGCCAACACCAGCGGCCTGCACACGCGACAAGTCGGTATTGGCAAATTCAGGATGCTGCATCATGAATTGATACGGAGCTGGCACAGAAAATAAATGCGTCACGGCATGCTCGGGACTATCAATAATTTTCAGCGCCGCGCCAGGTTCAAATTCGCGCATCAGCAGAATTGTCCCGCCGTCGTGCAAAATCGGGTTGGCATAGCAGTTCAAGCCGCCGGTATGGAACAAGGGCAGCATCACCAATTGTACCGTGTCTTTGCTAACACCAGCAGGGCCCGCCATATTGATTACATTATAGAACACCATGCCATGGGTAATCATCGCCCCTTTTGGGTGACCAGTGGTGCCCGATGTATACATAATCATACACACATCATCATGCGTGCTTTCAACGTTTTCATGGCTCAGTTGATGATCCAGCGCCTGTTCGTAAGTGCTATCTTCGCCCGGCTCGCGCACCTCTAGTGATAGTGCGACATTGCAGCTGTCGGTCAGCGGCACGGCGGTTTCGGCAAACACATAATCGTAAATCAGCACAGATGGCGTCGAGTCACCGAGAATATAGGCCAATTCATTCGACGTCAGCCGCCAGTTCAACGGCAGACAAATGGCGCCAATTTTCGAGCAGGCAAATTGCGCTTCAAAAAACGCGGTGCAATTGCGCAACAGCAAAGCCACACGATCGCCTTTCTTGACCCCATCAGCCTGCAGCTGCGCCGCCAGCTTGCGGGCCCGCGCATTGAGTTGCCGATAGCTGGTTTTTACCCCCGTATCGACATCATGAATCGCCATTTTATCAGGACGAATATTCTCGTGTTGGTCCAACCAATCGAAATACTTTACAGCCATGTGCACCCCTTCCTGCTCACACTATTTGTGGAAAGTCTATCCAACATTTTTCTCGCGAACAAGTGCAAGATGCGGACTTAAGCGTCGTTTAACTCGCGCATGGTGATTTTGGCCAATTGCGACATATGCACCTCATCTGGGCCGTCGGCGATACGGCAGAACCGTGCTGAGGTGAACACAGAAGGGATCAGCGTGTCCTGACACACACCCGCGCCACCATAGATTTGCATGGCCCGATCAGCGACATCCTGCGCCATTTTCGGGGCGACAATTTTCACCATAGAGATATACGGCATGGCAGCTTTCACACCATCACGATCCATCACTTCAGCGGCTTGCATGACCAATAGGCGGCACTGTTCAATATCGCAACGCGAGCGAGCGATTTCGTGCTGCACGCTGGTTTTCTTGCTCAGTTCCTCGCCAAACGCAACGCGCGATTGCGCCCGTTCGCACATCAGTATCGCTGACATGGCTCGCTTGCGGGCTAAAACCGGCGATCACGGCAGCAAACGATAAGCTGAGAGAGAGTGAATTAGCCTTGGCTGATGCCGAGCCGCTCATATTCGCGCGACATCGATTCATGCACCAATACGCAGACCGCCAAATACGGCACAAACAGGTTGATGCCCGGCAACAGGCTCAACAAAAACAGTACCAAGGTAGAGGGAAGATGCGCCGCCTCACCCGACAGGCGGGTTCTTTGCTTAATCTGCGCCAATGACAAATGGCTGCCCAGCGCATCGAGCAATAATAAACTGCGAAACAGAAAAAACCCAAGCACCGCAAACGCCAAATACCCCAAGCCAAAGAAGAAAATGCTCGGCGACACCCAAATGAACAGCAGGGCATAAATCAGCATCAGCCAGAACGCGTGAAAAAGCCCTTCAAACACACCGACCGAGTTGGACACGTCAAGCTTGGGATAATGCCGCCGGTGAATATTATCACTAATCATCGGGGTAAACAGAGCCAGAATAACGAACATCGCCGGCACCAACAGAAAATAGAAAATCGTCAAGGCCACGCCATGGGCAAAGATATTGGCCAGACTTCTCAACCACTCTTGTTCAATTTCATATTCGACCAGCACCCCATTGGTGGCGGTTAACAGGCCGGAATAAATCAAAGCCAAAAGCAGCAGGGAGATGATTAGCGAAATAATAAAATATTTCGCATTTTCAAAAATCAGGGCGTCAGACAGCGCATTTTCTAGCGACTTCAACATTTATCTTCCAGTTTTATCGTGTCACGGAGATGGCAAAAACGCGCCCGTCGAACAGAAAAAAGCTTAAACGCGACGTCTCCCTAAAGTCAACAAACCGCGCCGCATAAAGGCGCAGGGGCACGGCAATCAGCGGCCATCTGGCCGTATTTTGCCGACCACTTGATTGGCCCTGAATTGGCAGGGGACTGCCAGACTACCCCGAAATCCGGCTTTTTTGACTTTTACCGAGGCAAAAAATTTGCCACAGTCCGTAACGTAATCGATTTTATTTCTTGAGGAGGAACAAATGGAAGAGATTCAAATTTGGAGTACATTCGCAGCTGGCCGTATCGGCAACACGCTGGGTGTTATTGCGCTAATTTTGTTTGGTTGGTTGGCTCTGCGTTATGCGGCAGCTGTGCGGGCGAGCGAAGACGGCAACATTATTTTTAAAGGTCTCGGCTCGGTTTTCGCTCTCGCAGGTGCTTGGGCTGGCTATAACTGGAGTGTTGAGTCACAAAACTGGTATCACGGGTCTGCCAATGCACTGGCCGCGCTGAAACAGGGCGGAGCAGAAGTCAGTGGTGAAGCGACTAGTTGGATTGCCCAATATGGCGGCACCAACGCAACCTCTGCTGATCCGATTACCATCGTATTTTGGGTTGTTGTGGTAGTCACAGTTTTACTGACACTCTGGGCCCCGAAGAAGTAGTCGCATACGGCACTTCTAAATACACACGAAGAGCTGCTAGCCCATGCTAGCAGCTCTTTTTTTGTGGTCAGCGCAATGGCGCGACGCTCGCGCTTTCGGTGGGCTTAGGCTTCAGCCTGTGTCACCGGCTCACCGAAACGGTTGATTTCCTTGTCACCGTCTTTGCATAGCCAGTACATATAAAACGGAATACCGATAATCGTCAGCGGCCATAATTGATTCCAGCCGCTCTTATTAATGTCATGCATACGCCGCGCCGCCACGGTAATAGACGGTATAAGCAAAGCCAGCGAAACGATAGCTCTGATTCCCTCACCACCAGTCGGCCCAGCAATAAGAATGCCGACAAACGCGCCAAACACTTGCAGCAAGAAACTAAATAAAATAAACCACCAATATTCACTGCGCGACGCCCGGCCGGTAATCGAACCATATTTCGACAGACATGTTTTAACCGATTGCGAAAAAGTCATTTTAAGTACCTCCACTAAAGATAGATAATTTAGCTTAAGAAAACTTTACTGCAGACACAACTGGTGAGTTTTTGAGAGGGGCGGGTTTGGGGCATGGCAAAGCCTCACGAGTTTGGACCAGCACAGAATCGACTTACCCTTTTCAGAATTACACATTGAATGTGTTGTTTCATCGTTGAGGAGGATGTGATGAATAAAATACTCGCAGAGATAGTTGGCTATTTGAACGGATTGCTCGCCTTCGGCCTAATCGCCGGTGGCTGCATCTGGGGTTTTCAAATGCGGGATATGACCTATGACGATTCGTATATCATTTATGGAATTGTCGCAGGTGTTGTGGCCGCCATTGGTATTTGCGGCATTCTGGCGATTTTCATTTCGATACGCGACGAGCTGAAAGTTATTCGCACCAGCCTGCAGAATTTGCAAGACTAGCCGCCTCAAGCGGCAGACCGGCAGGCACAAAAAAAACCGCCTCTGACGAGACGGTTGATGTTGGTTGCGGGGGTAGGATTTGAACCTACGACCTTCAGGTTATGAGCCTGACGAGCTACCGGGCTGCT
>JAHEIG010000036.1 GCA_024639515.1 Rhodobiaceae bacterium
CCTAAAATGTTGGGCCGCAGCTTCCGTTAACCAACTCAAAGTCCGCCGGACAAGTCAGCAACGGTCCTGGGGTGTCAACTTTCTCAAGCGTTAGGACTTCGCCGGTAAAGCCGACGCCTTGGGTGCCAAAATCAACACCAAGTCTTACATTGTCGCCTTGGGCGGCTGCCGACAAAAACCAGCTACCGTCGCTGGTCAGACCAATGCCGACTGTGCCCGGTGCATCTGCGTCACCAAATACGTGCGACGCGCGCGTCGTGTATGTCTCGGGTAGGCCCAAACCATTAAGCGTGAAACGAAGGTTAAGGTCATAGCCAGCGTCAATATCGCCAGCACTATTAACGTCGACCGACTGAAAGCCAATGCTCACATCTGGCGTCTGGCTGACGCCGCCGGTTAACGACCAAACCAAGCCGACATAGGCATTTTCTTCAGTGTCGGTAGCCTCTGATTCAATCGGCGGGATAGAGATTCCAGCGACGGCGGGCGTGACAAAAAGGGAAAGCAACAAAACTAAATAGAATCTCATAATAAACCTCCAATTAATATAATGACTTTAACCGATTGGATGGAAAAAGATAGCACCATTTGCGCACTGGCACACTGGCGCCATGCTGGGCGATGTTTTTTGAGATTGTATGTTTGAGATTGTATGAGAGTTATCTGGAGCGGGCGATGAGATTCGAACTCACGACCCCAACCTTGGCAAGGTTGTGCTCTACCCCTGAGCTACGCCCGCGTCACAGATAGCCGTTGGTCAACAGCGAGGCGAGTTATGCACCATTGGCTGGCGTTTGACAAGCCTGTTTGCACACAATAAAGCAGCAAAAGTAACAAACATAGCCCTCTGGGGTTGGCATTTGTGCCTCGGCGCACCATGTTAGGGGAAAGGGGAACCAAATGGATCCGATTAATGAGAATATGTCTGACGCGGGCGCCATGCCGGCCTCAGCCGAAAATGCTTATGTCGTCGATGTAACGACCGAAAGTTTTATGGCCGATGTCATCGACGCCTCGCAAGACCGCTTGGTACTGCTCGACCTGTGGGCGCCATGGTGCGGCCCGTGTAAGCAATTGACACCAATGCTCGAAAAGCTGGTCGGCCAAGCCAATGGCGCGGTGCAGCTGGCGAAGATGAATATTGATGAGCACCCTGCCGTGGCCCAGCAATTAAAAGTGCAATCAATCCCAGCGGTGTTTGCGTTTAAGGCTGGTCGTCCGGTTGACGGGTTTATGGGGGCTTTGCCAGAGAGCGAGCTGAGAGCATTTATCGAAAAACACGCCGATGGTGGGGTTGGCCCGTCGCCAGTCGAGACGTTGATGGAAGCCGCCGCCATGGCGATGGCCGAAAACAACATCCCAGATGCTGGTCGCGCTTATGCCGATATTTTGTCGATAGAGCCGACCCATTTGGCAGCGATTGCCGGATTGGCGCAATGCCATTTGGCGTTGGATAATTTCGACGCCGCCGGACAAACCCTGGCGATGGCGCCGGAGGTCTGCAATGACCCGGATATTCTGGCGGCGCGTGCGGCGCTGGCCTTGGCCGAGAAAGCCCAAGACGCCGGCGATGATGGCGAATTGCTGGCGGCGATTGAGGCCAATCCGGAAGATTATCAAGCACGCTTCGACTTGGCTTTGGTGTATCATGCAGCAGGGCGGCGCGAAGATGCGCTCGAGGCGTTGTTAGAAATTGTCGCGCGCAAGCGTGATTGGAACGAAGAAGCAGCGCGCAAACAATTACTCGAATTGTTCGATGCCTATGGTGCGGGCGACGAGGTGGTGGTTGCCGCAAGACGCAAATTGTCGTCGGTTTTATTTAGCTAGGGATAATAAAAATAGGATGAGCCAGAATTTCAAATCGATTAGTGAGCTACCGGAAACCTTTGCGGTGTTCCCGCTGGAAGGCGTATTGCTGTTGCCGCGCGGCCAGTTGCCACTGAATATTTTCGAGCCGCGTTATTTGCAAATGTTCGAAGATGTGTTGGCGCAAGGCCGCTTTCTCGGCATGGTGCAGCCGCAAATGCCGACCACGCCAGAAGAAGCCGCACAACCGTCAAAACTGATGAAAACCGGCTGCTTGGGCCGCATCACCTCATTCAGCGAAACCGATGACGGGCGGGTGGTTGTCAGCCTCACCGGTGTGGCGCGCTTCGATGTCGTGCAAGAGCTGGATGTGACCACGCCGTATCGCAAAGTGGCGGCTAATTATCGCCCCTATGAAAACGATCTGGTGGCCGATGTCGGTGCCCTCGATGTCAATCGCGATGCGTTGCTGGAAATCGTCCGCCGCTATCTCGACGCCAATGGCATGACAGCCGATTGGGACGGCATTGAAAGCTCAAGCAATGAGGCGCTGGTCAATTCCTTGTCGATTATCAGCCCCTATGGGCCACAAGAAAAGCAAGCTCTGTTGGAGGCTGAAAGCCTCGCCCAGCGCGCCGATATTCTGATTGCCCTGACCGAAATGGTGCTGGCGCAAATGGCCTCGGCTGAGGGCAGCAATGATAATAACTCGATGCAATAGAGGCGGATGAATGTCTAGCGAAACACCACAAGAGACAGAAAAATGGCCGGACGAGAAATTGCTCGACCTGCTGGTCTGCCCGGTCACCCGGGGGCCGTTGACGCTTGATAAATCAACCAGCGAGTTGATTTCAAAAGACGCCGGTCTGGCGTTTCCGGTGCGCGATGGCATTCCGATTATGTTGCCGGAAGAAGCCCGCAAACTCAGCGATTAATTTTCGTTTCAATCAGTAAATGACTGGCTGCGCATCAGCCGCGGCGGCGGGCTGGCGCCATGGTCGGCTTGCGCGGCAAAAAACCGCTTCAGCGATGGCAGGCGCTCGCCCAGCGTGTCGGTCAGGCCCATGCCAAGGCGGGCCATGGCACTGAGGCTGGTGTGGCGGGTGGCGAATAAACTGTGCAGACTATGGGTGGTGGCGATGGTTAGGCTGGCGTCACTGCGGCGCTTGGTTTGGTAATCTTCAAGCAAAGAAAAATCATCTGGCCCAAGCCCCAAACTGCGCCCCTCAAAAAGCGTGTCGGCCAGTTCCGCCGCATCGCGCAGGCTCAGGTTAAAACCCTGTCCGGCCAGCGGGTGGGTGATGTGGGCGCTGTCGCCGAGCAGCACAAGCCCCGGTGCCACGAAGTCTTGCGTCAACCGCATGGAAAGCGGCTGGCTGGCGATGGCGCTGTCGACGCGGATGTCACCAAATTGTCCGCCCGTGGCTTTGTTCAATTCATAAGCGACAATTTCCGGCCCCGCATCTTTCAGCGCCTCGGCGCGCGCTTGCGGCAGCGACCAGACCAGCGCATAGCCGTCGGCCCGCGGCAGGGGCAAAAGCGCCAATGTGCCGTCGCGGCTAAAAATTTGTTGCGCGATGCCGCCATGGCCAGTGCTGCTGGTTAGCTCGGCGGTCAGCGCCGACACGCCATAATAGTGTTGCTGGCGCGGTATGTCGCGCCGCCATGATTTTTCGGCTCGCACGTGATCAAGCAAAAGCCGACAGGCGTGCGCCGCGCCGTCTTCTAGCCTGACGGTTTTGTCGTCGGGGTGATGGCTGGCGATGGCATGCGGCAGAATTTGGCAGGCACCGGTTTGAACCACCGCGTCGAAGCACATCTCAATGGCCCGCGATAGGCTGGCCAGACTAACAATATGCGCCATCACCTCAATCGCCGCGTCATCATCTTCTGTTGGCTCTTCGGGCGGTGTGGCGAAGCTCAATTTGCCGGAGAAAAGCCCGCGCTGTTTTTGTGGCCGCTTGGCATAGACTTCCATATTGGTCACCGGCGCGCTCGGCTGGTCAAGTGCGGCCCACACGCCGAGCACTTCCAACATGCGCCGCGCCGCCGGACTCAGCGCCAGCACATTCTGCCAATCCGGCATATCGGGCGTAGCGCTTGGGCTTGGCGGGTCAAGGCGCACCGTAAAACCTGCCGCGCACAGACTAAGCGCGGTGATTTTGGCGGCATTGCCATGGCCACTGATGAAAATCGGCGTGTCACTCATGCGCCGACAGTGCCCGATTACGCCGAAAGCGTCCAGACCTGTTCAGCTGTTTCAGGGCGACGCTTGGTCGCGCGCCGACAAAATGCCTAAAAACAAGGCACAACGCTAACGTGTGATGAAAAAGTAGGCACAACCATGGGTTGTTTAGGCTTGCCGCCCTCATCAGGCTTATGTGGCTGGTCTGAAAGCGCATGGTGAGACTGCTACTCAGCCGCAATAGCCGGTTTCCCGGCTTTGGCACGTTACTTGCATAAAAATGTCATATATTTTGGGGGTTATTATGGAAAATTCACTCGTAGGCGGCGACGTCTTTTTTATCTTGATGGGCGCGATTCTCGTGTTCGCCATGCACGCAGGCTTTGCGTTTCTCGAAGTCGGTACCGTGCGCAACAAAAACCAAGTCAATGCGATGGTCAAAATCATTTCTGATTTCGGCATGTCGACCTTGGCGTATTTCTTTGTCGGTTACGGCGTCGCTTACGGCGTCGACTTCTTATCTGCGGCCAGCGTCATTAGTGGCGGTGACGGCAATGAGACATATGGCCCACAAGGTCTGTCGCTGATTAAATTCTTCTTCTTGCTGACCTTTGCGGCGGCGATCCCGGCGATTATTTCGGGTGGTATCGCAGAACGCGCCCGCTTCGGCCCGCAACTCTTTGCCTCTGCCGCCATTGTCGGTCTGGTCTATCCTTTCTTTGAAGGCATGATCTGGAACGGCAATCACGGTTTCCAAGGCTGGCTCGAAGCCAGCTTCGGTGCCAGCTTCCATGACTTTGCCGGTTCTGTGGTTGTCCACGGTGTTGGCGGTTGGTTGGCTCTGGCGGCTGTTGTGCTGCTCGGTGCCCGCCTTGGTCGCTACGGCCCTAAGGGCAGCGCCTTCCCACCATCATCTATTCCGTGGCTGGCTCTGGGTAGCTGGTTGCTGTGCATTGGTTGGTTCGGCTTTAACGTGGTCAGCGCGCAGTCTCTGGAAGGCATTTCCGGGCTGGTTGCGGTCAACTCGTTGATGGCGATGGTTGGCGGTCTGCTGGCGGCGCTGCTGTTCGGCAAGCTTGACCCGGGCTTTGTGCACAATGGTGCCTTGGCTGGGCTGGTCGCTGTGTGTGCCGGTTCTGACATTATGCATCCGGCTGGCGCTTTGGTCACCGGTATCGTGGCTGGCGGCTTGTTCGTTTACTTCTTCGTGTTCTGCCAAGAAAAACTGAAAGTCGACGACGTGTTGGGTGTTTGGCCATTGCACGGTCTCGCCGGTGCGTGGGGCGGTATCGCCTGCGGTATCTTCGGTCTCGAAGCATTTGGTGGCCTTGGCGGCGTTTCCCTGATGAGCCAGATTGTTGGCACAGTGGTTGGCTGCTCATTTGCTCTGGCCAGCGGTTTCGTGGTGTATGGCATTTTGAAAGCCACTATCGGTATTCGCCTGAGCGAAGAAGAAGAGCATCGCGGCGCTGACTTGTCGATCCACAAAGTGGCGGCAAATCCAGAAGCCGGCATGGCTAATCGTTAGAAAATGCGATTGCTGCTTTGACCATGACGCCAACTCCGCGTTAGTCTAAAGCAGGCTGATTCGATTAAACCCGTGAGGGGCGAAAGCCTTTCACGGGCTTCTTTTTAGGAGACAAGAATGCCAGACAGGCCGGCTCAAACCTTGCCCGCATCGCCATTTGTGCGGTTGCGTGCCTTGTTGGATAGCCATTCCCCTGCCCGCCCTGCGCTTTCTCTGGCTCTTGGCGAGCCGCGCCACGCGCCGCCAGAGTTTGTCTTGAACGCCCTGGCCGCCGATAGCGATGGCTATGCCAATTACCCGCCGATACAAGGTCTGCCGCAATGGCGCGATGCGTCAATGGGCTGGCTGAGCCGCCGGTTTGGCCTCTCTGCCGAGCTGCTCGGCGCACCGAGCCAGATATTGCCGCTCAACGGCACCCGCGAAGGCTTGTTTCTCGCCGCTCAAATTGCCCCGCCAAAAACCGATGGCGTGATGGCCATGCCCAATCCGTTTTATCAGGTCTATGCCAGCGCCGCGCGCGCTGCCGGGGCCACGCCGATTTATCTCGACGCGCCAAAACAAACCGGCTTTCTGCCAGACCTCGACGCGCTGGACGCCGACACATTGGGCCGCCTGCGGGCGCTCTATCTATGTTCACCGGCCAACCCGCAGGGCGCCATTGCTGATATGGCTTATCTTGAAAAAGCCTATCAACTGGCCCGCCAGCACGATTTTTTGTTGCTGGTCGATGAGTGCTATGCCGAGATTTACGACACTCGCCACGCCCCGCCGCCGTCTATCTTGCAGGTCATGGCGGCGCATGCAGATGACGACGCGCCGGTGCTGGTTTTCCATTCTTTGTCGAAGCGCAGTAATTTGCCCGGCTTGCGCAGCGGCTTTTGTGCTGGCGGGCGCAGTGCCACGCAGGCCTATCTCGGCGTGCGCTCGGTGGCGGGTCCGCAATCGCCGGCTCCGGTGCAACGCGCCGCCGCCTTGGCATGGGGCGATGATGCCCATGTCGCCGAAAACCGCGCCCTGTATCAGGCCAAGTTTGACGCGGCCGATGAGATTTTTGCCGATTGGCCGGGCTATCAGCGACCGGCTGGCGGCTTCTTTTTATGGCTGCCGGTGGTCGGCGGTGGTGAGGCGGCGAGTTTGCGCCTGTGGCGCGAGCTTGGCATTCGGGTTTTGCCCGGCGCCTATCTGACCCAGCCCAGTGCTGATGGCGGCAACATTGGTGACAATTATATTCGCATCGCATTGGTCGGTGATTTGGCCGAAACCCAGGCCGCCTTGGCTGAGATTGCCGCTTGCTTGGCGCCGTCTCAGGCAGCCTATCACGACGCCCAAATTGACGCCGCCCAAAATGATGCGGCGGAAACCAAAGAGGGTGTGGCATGAGTTTGCGTGACCGCGTTGAAAAAAACCTGCGTTATGTTGGCCAACGCCTGCTGGCCCGCCTGTCGCAACTGGCAGCTTTGGGTCTCGTGGCGGCGATTTTCTTGGCCGCCTTGGCATTGCTGAGTTTCGATCCGGCTGACCCCAGTTGGAACACCACCAATTTGAACAAGGTCAGCAATTGGCTCGGCCTGTGGGGGGCGCTGTTTGCCGATGCGGTGTATCAGCTTATCGGCCACGCCGTATGGCTGGCGCTGTTGCCGCTGCTGGCGCTGTCGCTGCGGCGGTTTTTCCTGCGCACCATTGATCGCCCGAACTGGCGTCTGGTGGCGGGCCTTTTCGGTGTGCTGTTGATGGCCATGGCGCTGGCCTTTGAGGGGCTGGCCGCCTCGGCCAATAAACCCTTCCCCGGCGGGGCGGCAGGGCAGGTTTTAGCTGGCGGATTTGAAGCCATGCTCGGGGCCTTGCAACTGCATTTGTCGCGGCTGGCCGAACAAATCATCGCCGCCAGCATTGCCATCACGGCTATTCTACTCAGCCTCTATTCAGCCGGTTGGCTGCGCGTTGCCGCCAGCTATGCCTGGGCGGGGGTGAAAAACCTGCGCCATATGCGCGGCGCGTTGGCGGCCCTACCGGCTTATTTGGCGCCGCAAAAATTACTCGCCGCGCCGCTGCAATTTGTTAGATCGCGCCTGCCGTCGCGCCCTGCGCGCGTCGAAGACGAAGCCGATGATGGCGACCCGATTGACATCGAGACAGCCGACACACAACCCGACGCCCAGCCGGCCGCCAAATCGTCTGCCGCCAAAGCCTCAAGCTCGGGCGTCACGGTTGAGGCGAAAAAGGCGGCGCCGAAAACCGGACGCCGCGCCGCCCGCGAAGCGCAATCAAGCCTCGGCTTTGACATCGGCAATAAATTCGAGCTGCCGCCCTTGCGCCTGCTCAATGAAATTCGCAATAAAAAACCAGCCAATGCGCTGTCCAAGGATGCGCTAGAGGCCAATGCGCGATTGCTCGAAACCGTGCTGCAAGATTTCGGCGTGCGCGGCACCATCGGCAAAGTGCGCCCCGGCCCGGTTGTTACGCTTTATGAATTGGAACCGGCTGCCGGTGTGCGCTCGTCGCGCGTCGTCGGGCTGGCTGACGATATTGCCCGGTCGATGAGCGCGGTCAGTTGCCGTGTCGCGCCAGTGCCCGGGGCCAATGTCATCGGCATCGAATTGCCCAACTCGACGCGCGAGATTGTGTCTTTGCGCGAACTGCTTTCAAGCAGCGATTATGAAAGCGGCAAAAGCAAATTGACCATGGCCTTGGGCAAAGACATTGGCGGTGGGCCAGTGATGGCTGACCTGTCAAAAATGCCTCACTTGCTGGTCGCCGGTACCACGGGTTCGGGTAAGTCGGTGGGCATTAACACGATGATTTTATCTTTGCTGTATCGCCTGACGCCAGATCAATGTCGGCTTATTTTGGTCGACCCGAAAATGCTCGAGCTGTCGGTCTATGATGGCATCCCGCATCTTCTCGCCCCAGTGGTGACCGAGCCGAAAAAGGCCGTGGTCGCGCTGAAGTGGGTGGTGCAGGAAATGGAAAACCGCTACCGCAAAATGGCCAAAATTGGTGTCCGTAATATTGAGGGCTTCAATGAGCGCATGGCCGAGGCCAAACGCGCCGGCGAGACCTTGTCGCGCCGCGTGCAAACAGGCTTCGACCCCGATAGCGGCGAGCCGATGTATGAAGAAGAAGTGATTGAGGCAGAAGTGCTGCCCTTCATTGTTGTGGTGATTGACGAGATGGCCGATTTGATGATGGTCGCGGGCAAAGACATTGAAGCGGCGGTGCAGCGTCTGGCGCAAATGGCGCGGGCCGCCGGTGTGCATTTGATTACCGCCACGCAACGTCCATCGGTCGACGTCATCACCGGTACCATTAAAGCCAATTTCCCGAGCCGGATTTCGTTTCAGGTGACTTCGAAAATCGACAGCCGCACAGTGCTTGGCGAGCAAGGCTCGGAGCAATTGCTCGGCCAAGGCGACATGCTGTATATGGGCGGCGGCGGCCGCATCCAGCGCGTGCATGGGCCGTTTGTTTCTGATGAGGAAGTCGAGAAGGTCGTCACCTTCCTGAAAAAACAAGCCTCGCCGAATTATATCGAACAAGTCACCGAAGAACCGCCGGAAGAAATCGGCGACCTGCTTGGCGGGGCTGGCGGTGGCGACAGCCTGTATGATCAAGCAGTGGCGATTGTCACGCGCGATGGCCGCGCCTCGACCAGCTATGTGCAGCGGCGCTTGCAAATCGGCTATAACCGCGCCGCCCGTCTGATTGAGCAAATGGAAGAACAAGGCGTCATCAGCCCCCCTAATCACGCGGGCAAGCGCGAAATTCTGGCGGGGAAACACTGATGAAAAAATTATCTTGGCTGGTTGCGCTGACGCTGTTCAGCGGCGTCAGTTTGGCGCAAGAATTAGAGGTTCCGCCAAACTTTGAAAGTCCAGTTGAAGCACCCTCTGAAGCGCAAGCTGAAACGCAAGCCGCTGGCCCAGCAAGCGCGCAGGGGCTGGGTGCGCTTGTTGCCAGCGACGGCACGCCGAGCGCGGCTGCCTTGACGGCGATCCGCCAAGCGCTGCTGGCGCTGAAACCGCAATCGGGTGAGTTTGTGCAACGCGCCCCCAATGGTGGCCTTATTGAGGGCCGCTTTGATTTATCCCTGCCCGATAAAATGCGCTTCGCCTATCGCGGCTCGAGCCTGACCGTGGTGACGGTGGCTGGCCCGTGGATCAGCGTGCAAGAAACCCCGGGCGGCGAAGCCAATCGCTATCCGGTGTCGGCGACGCCACTGCAGTTGCTGCGCGATAGTTGGGAAAAGCCGATTGACCCGACGCATGTGAAAAAGCTGATTGCCGATGAGCGCTTTGTCGAACTGACCTTGGTCGACGGCAAAGGCGACACGCCGGGCGAGTTGACGCTTATTTTTGGCGCCGCCGAATTGCAATTGCGCGGCTGGCAAACCATCGACGCGCAAGGCCAGGTGACGCAAGTCGCCCTGCGCTCGGTGACCTATGTGGACGCCCTGCCCAATGAGACTTTTTTCGTCGATGAAGAAGAGGACAGCGAGTAAATGAGCGGTCAAAACCCTGACGATGAGTGGGACGATAGCCCGCAAAACCTGCTGGCCTTAGAGGCTGAAATTCCTGTCCTGACAGCGCTGCGCCAGTTCACCGAAGAAGCGGTGCGGGTGCCGTGGTTCAATGCGCTGGGCGAGGATTTCGACGACGAGACGCGCCAAATTGCCCGCGCCTATCTCGACGCGCTGGGCTATCCGCACGCCGAAGCAATTGCGGTTTTGAACTGGGACGACGCGCTCGATGCCTCGGCCAGCATGGATTTCAACGCGCAAAGCTGGGAGGCCGAAGAGCAATTGCGCGCCGCCCTGATTGACCAAGCCCTGCAAGGCGTGAGCGAGGAAGGCTTGGGCGTGATGCTGTCGCATTTGGCGGCGCAACTGAGCGATGTTTTAAGCGAGCTGGCCGAAGAAGCACTGTATATGGCCGATGAACTGCCCGACCATATTCTCGATTTAGCCGTCGGGGCTGGTCAACAAGCGGCGCATGGCGCGGCCTTGGTGCTGGTCGCGGCAGCGGTTGAAGCGACGCAAAATGACGATATGGAAATGGGCGAAGAAGCGCTTAACCATCCGCTCATGTTGAAATACCGATTATTTGAATATGGCCACTGGCCGCTGGCCCTAACCGGCCAGACCTTAAACTTGTTTTGAGCGTCGGCCCAAAATAGCCCGGGGCCGATTGTAAGGAGATCGTCATGCGTATTGTATCGTGGAACATTAACTCGGTGCGCCTGCGCGCGCCCTTGGTCGAAAAGCTGGCGGCGCAAATCTCCCCCGATGTTATTTGTCTGCAAGAAACCAAATGCCCGAATGACAGCTTCCCCGAAAAAATCATGCATAAGCTGGGCTATAAATATATCGCCAAAAACGGCATTAAGGGCTATCACGGCGTCGCCACGCTGTCGCGCCATCCGATTGCCGAGACGCATATTGTTGACTATTGCAAAAAACAAGATGGCCGCCATATCGAAACCATTTTGGACACCAAGGCTGGCCCGGTCAGTATTCATAATTTTTATATTCCGGCCGGTGGCGATGAACCGGACCCAGAGATTAACGATAAGTTCGCGCATAAGATGGCGTTTCTGGCGCAGATGACAAAAATCTTCAAAGCTCAGGCCAAAGACAAGGCCGATTTGCAAACCGTCATTTTAGGCGATTTCAATATCGCCCCGGGTGAGCATGACGTGTGGTCCTCGAAACAGCTGAAGAACGTCGTCAGTCACACGCCGATTGAGCGCGAGAAGCTGGCCAAATTACAAGCCACTTTAGATTGGGATGATGTGGCGCGGCGCTTCGTGCCGGAAGATAAAAAACTATATAGCTGGTGGAGTTATCGGGCGCGCGATTGGGCGGCGTCTAATCGTGGCCGCCGCCTTGATCATATCTGGGTGACGCCGAAACTCAGCGACAAGGTCAGCCATTATCA
>JAHEIG010000038.1 GCA_024639515.1 Rhodobiaceae bacterium
AATCAGATTGTCGCGCATGGTAAGCGCGAAGATAAATTCTCGCCGTTTAGCGCGCGTTTTCCAGAGCGTGTGCGCGAGCATGGCGGCAATTGCTTCTCGGCGATTGGCGCCAAAGATATTTTGGTGCATCACCCCTATGAGAGTTTTGATGTGGTCGTGCAGTTTATCCGGCAAGCGGCGGCTGATCCGGATGTGGTGGCGATTAAGCAAACGCTGTACCGCACCTCGAAAGACAGCCCGATTGTCCGCGCCCTGATTGAAGCGGCGGAGGCGGGTAAATCTGTCACCGCGCTGGTTGAGCTGCGGGCGCGGTTTGATGAAGCGGCGAATATCAATTTCGCCCGCGATATGGAACGCGCCGGTGTGCAGGTGGTGTTTGGCTTTATTCAACTGAAAACCCACGCCAAAGTCAGTCTCGTGGTGCGCCGCGAAGCCGGCAATATGCGCACTTATGTGCATTTGGGCACGGGTAATTATCACCCGCAAACGGCCAGCGTTTATACAGACTTATCGCTGTTTACCTGCCACAAGGAAATCGCCAGTGATGCCGCGCAAGTGTTTAATTTCTTCACCGGCTATGCCGAGCCGTCGGATTTGAAAAAATTGGCCATGTCACCTTTGACCCTGCGCGAACGCATCATGCAGGGTATTCTCGGCGAGATAAAACACGCCAAGGAGGGGCGCCCGGCAGCCATTTGGGTCAAGCTCAATGCCTTGGTCGACCCGTATATTATCGACGCTTTGTATGACGCCTCGAAAGCCGGTGTGCAGATTGATTTGGTGGTGCGCGGCATTTGTTGTTTGCGCCCGGGCGTGCCGGGATTGTCGGAAAATATCCGCGTAAAAAGCATTATCGGGCGGTTTCTCGAGCACTCGCGGATTGCCTGTTTCGGCAATGGCGCGGGTCTGCCATCGGATGTAGCGGAGATGTTTATATCGTCTGCCGACTGGATGCCGCGTAACCTCAACCGTCGGGTTGAGGTGATGACGCCGATTTTGAACCCGACCGTGCGCGAGCAAGTGATGAACCAGATTATGGTCACCACCTTGGCCGATAATGAGCAAAGCTGGGTCATGCAAGCAGACGGCACCTACACTCGCATCGCCGCCGGTGAGGGCGAGAAATCGGTTAATGCGCATGATTATTTTATGACCAATCCGAGCCTGTCAGGGCGTGGCGAGAGTTTGAAAAAGGGTTAGCTCATGGATGAGCATGAGACAGAGGTTTTTGCTGATGCCTTAGCCAGCCTCGGCACACTATCGCCGGAAGCCCCGTTGGGGGTGCTCGATATTGGCTCTAACTCTGTGCGTCTCGTAGGCTTTAGCGGCTCGGCGCGGACCCCGCTGCCGATTTATAATGAGCGTGCCTTCTGCCGTTTGGGTGAAGCGGTGGCGGCAAGCGGGCGCATTGAAGGCGAGCCATATAATTTGGCGATTAAAACCTTTCGTCGGTTTCGCGCCATTGCCCAGCGTCTCGGTATTGAGAACCTCGCCGCCTTTGCCACAGCGGCGGTGCGTGAAGCCGAAAATGGCGCAGAATTTGTCGCTGAGGTGGAAGATATTCTCGGCCATGATGTGCGGGTTTTATCGGGCAAGGAAGAAGCCAAATTTTCCGCCGATGGGGTGATGTCAACAATTCCCAAGGCCGATGGCATTGTCGCTGACCTTGGCGGCGGTAGCCTCGAGCTGGCCCGCATCCGCAAAAATAAAACCGTGGCTTGGGCGACCTTGTCGCTCGGCGTTTTGGCCTTGAAACAACAAGCCGGTGGCGATTTGGCGAAAATGAAGAAAATCGTCCGCCAGCAATTAACCTCGGTTGACTGGCTCAGCGACGGGGCCGATTTGCCGCTCTATATCGTCGGCGGCACATGGCGCAGCTTGGCAAAAGTTCACATGGTCGAGCAAAATTATCCGCTTTCCGTGTTGCATCAATATCGTGTCAAACGCGCCAAGCTGGCTAGCTTTGTTCGTCAATTGTCGGATGACACAAGCGCGATCGGGCTGCAGGAAGCCTCGAGCAACCGGCGTGAAGCGATGCCGGCGGCGGCGATTGTGCTGGATAAGTTGATGAGCAAGGTAAAGCCCAGCGAGGTCGTGGTGTCAGCCAATGCGGTGCGCGAGGGCATGCTGTATTCGATTTTGAAAAAGAAATATCGCCGCCTCGACCCGCTGCTGCTGGCCTGCGGAGAAATGTCGGAGCGCTTGTGCAAGTCGGCTGATTATGGCCACGAGCTGGCGAAATGGACATCCAATCTGTTCAGCCAAAGCACGCCGGGTTTTACCTCGCATGGCGAATTAGACAGGCTGCGCAAAGCCGGGTGTCTGATTTCTGATTTGGCATGGGCCAACCACCCGAATTTTCGCGCCCAAGTGGTGGCGCAGACGGTGCTGACGGCGCCATTTTCTGGCATTGACCATAAGCAACGTGTGTTTTTGGCCGAGGCGCTGGCAATCCGCCATGAGATTGATGACACGGTGCGCGATTTTGGCGTGCTGTCCCTGTCGCAAAAAGATTTGCGTTTGGCGCATGGCTTCGGCCTCAGCTTGCGCTTGGCGCATTCCTTGTCGACCTCGCTGCCCGGCCTGCTGCCGCATACGCGCCTGAAGGTCAAAGACGGTAAAATGATTTTGGCGATTGATAATGCGTTTCGGGCTTTTGACGGGCCCATTCTCGATAAGCGATTGGCGGCGGCGGCGAAAATGTTTGGTCTTAAGCCGGTGGTTGAGTTTCGTAAACTCAAGCCGCTGAAGCCGCTGAGCGCCATGCCCCGCGATTAGCTCTGGCGGGGCACCATTATCACCGCATCATTTTCTGACGCCAAAGCCAAACGGCCTTGTTTGAGGTCGATGGCATATTGGCCGAAAATTTCATGCCGCCAGCCTTTCAACGCCGCCACATCCGGGTCGCTATCGCTGGCGATGCGTTCAAGGTCGGCAACATTGGCGATGAGCTTCGGTGCCACACCGGTTTCTTCGCTACGGTGTTTCAACAGCACTTTCAGCAATTCGACCAGCGGGCCAATGCCTTGGCGGTTGACCACGGGTTTTGGCATGTCGGGCAAATCTTCTTTATTGATATTGCGGCCCTTGGCGACGGCGGCCAGCAAATTCTCGGCATGGCGTGAATTTTCAAAGCCGCGCGGCACGGCGCGCAAGCGCGATAGGGCGGCTTTATCCTTCGGGGCTTGCTGAGCCAATTCGCGCACCGCATCGTCTTTCAGCACCCGATTGCGCGGCACATTGCGCGATTGCGCTTCGGCCTCGCGCCATTTGGCCACTTCAATCAGCACGCCAATGACATGCGGGCGCCGGTCTTGCAGGCGCAGGCGGCGCCACGCATTTTCTGGCCGTTGCAGATAAATTTCCGGATCAGACAGCGTGTTGCTTTCTTCTTCGAGCCAGCTGCGACGACCATTTTTGTCGAGTTCTGCTTCGAGAGACTCATAAGCGCCGCGCAAATGCGTGACATCGGACAGCGCATAATTTAATTGCGCATCGCTCAAGGGTCGGCGGCTCCAATCGGTGAAACGGTTGGTTTTGTCGATTTTGCCTTCCACCGTCTGGCGGATCAGCGTCTCATAGCCGACCGCATCACCAAAGCCACAGACCATGGCGGCGATTTGCGTGTCGAAAAGCGGGGTCGGGATAATGCCCGCACTATGGTGGAAAATTTCCACATCTTGCCGGCACCCATGCATCACTTTGAGCACATTCGGGTTCACCATCAGGTCATAAAATGGTTGTAGATCAATACCTTCGGCGAGCGGGTCGATCATCCCCTCAATATCCTCACCCGCCGCTTGGATAAGACACAAAATCGGCCAGAAGGTGCTTTCGCGCAAAAATTCGGTATCCACCGTGATGTAGCGGCGGGTTGCCAAGGCGGCACAGAAGGTTTCAAGTTCGGAAGTCGTCGCGATCAGTTTCATGGCTCTATCTATAAGCCAGTATCGGCCATTTGTCGCCCTTTGATAGCGCCATCGCATATAATTTCTGCGGTTTTGCGGCAAATGCCATCAGCCGCTTGACAAATCGCTTAAAGAGTTGTGTTTAGGGGCAGATTTCTTTGAAGAGGCATGAGATGCACGAGTATAGAAGCCATGATTGTGGCGCCTTGCGCGAAGCGCATATTGACGAAACTGTGCGGCTGTCAGGCTGGGTTCACCGTAAGCGTGACCATGGCGGCCTTTTGTTCATTGATTTGCGCGACCATTATGGTCTGACGCAATTGGTTATCGAGCCGTCTAGCGCTCATTTCGCCGCCGCTGAAGCGGTACGCGCCGAAAGCGTCATCCGCGTTGAAGGCAAAGTGGTGGCCCGCGACCAAGACGCCAAAAACGACAATCTGCCAACTGGTGGGGTGGAAGTTTATCTCTCAGAACTGGAAGTTCTGTCGCAGGCCAGCGATTTGCCACTGCCAGTATTTGGCGAGCAGGAATACCCCGAAGATATTCGTCTGCGCTATCGTTTCCTTGATTTGCGCCGCGAGGGGATTCACCAAAATATCGTGTTGCGCTCAGACATTATTTCGTGGCTGCGTCGGCGCATGACCGATGAAGGGTTCCGCGAATATCAAACGCCGATTTTGACCGCCTCCAGCCCAGAAGGCGCGCGCGACTTCTTGGTGCCGTCGCGCATGCATCCGGGCCAGTTTTATGCCCTGCCGCAAGCGCCGCAGCAATTTAAACAATTGCTGATGGTGGCCGGCTTTGACCGCTATTTCCAAATTGCCCCATGCTTCCGTGATGAAGACGCGCGGGCTGACCGCTCGCCGGGTGAGTTTTATCAGCTCGACCTCGAAATGAGCTTCGTCACGCAAGAAGATGTGTTCCAGACCGTCGAGCCGGTGCTGCGCGATTTGTTCACCGCCTTTGGCGACGGCAAACGGGTGACGCAAGAGTTCCCGCGTATCCCTTACGCCGAAGCGATGCAAAAATATGGCTCAGACAAGCCAGACCTGCGCATTCCGATTGAAATGCAGGATGTCACAGCCGCCTTTGACGGCTCAGATTTCAAAATCTTCGCCAATATGATTGCCAAGGACGACAAGGTTCGGGTCTGGGCGATTCCAGCAAAAACCGGCGGTAGCCGTGCTTTCTGTGACCGCATGAATAGCTGGGCACAAGGCGAAGGCCAACCCGGTCTGGGTTATATCTTCTTCCGCGATGGCGAGGGCGCTGGCCCGCTGGCGAAAAATATTGGTGCCGAGCGCACCGAGCAAATCCGCACCCAATTGGGTCTTGAAGATGGTGATGCGGTGTTCTTCTCAGCCGGTCTGCCGCGCGATTTTGCCGAATTTGCAGGCCGCGCGCGTAACCGCGTCGGTGAGGAGCTTGACTTGATCGACCGCGATCAATTCGCCTTTTGCTGGATTGTCGATTTCCCAATGTATGAGATTGACGAAGCGACCAATAAGCTGGACTTCTCACACAACCCGTTCTCTATGCCGCAAGGTGGCATGGAAGCGCTGGAAACCAAAGACCCGCTGGATATTCTCGGCTACCAATATGACATTGTGTGTAATGGTATCGAGTTGTCATCCGGCGCCATCCGGAACCACAAGCCGGAGATTATGCTGAAAGCCTTTGAGCTTGCTGGTTATGACGATGCGGTGGTGGAAAAAGAATTTGGCGGCATGCTCAATGCCTTCCGCTATGGCGCCCCGCCGCATGGTGGCATTGCACCGGGTGTTGACCGGATTGTGATGTTGCTGGCCGGTCAGGAAAACCTGCGCGAAGTCGTGGCTTTCCCGATGAACCAACAGGCCGAAGATTTGCTGATGCAAGCCCCGTCAAATGTGTCGAACGCGCAATTGCGCGAATTGCACATTAGGTTGAATTTGCCAGCCGACACAAAAGCCAAAGAGGACGGCTCAGAGGCGTAGCCATGAGCTGCGCTTTGGCGTCGGATGGTCGCGCTTTTAGGCTGTGGTGAATCCGGCAAAAATAACGTAAAGTCGCGAAGACGATTTAAAGGTGAAACATGCAATTTCTGAAACTGCTTCTTACTTGGTGGAATAATCAGACAATCGGCACGTTATGGTGGACCAAACGCCGTGGTGTATTGGTCGGCCAAGACGCGCAGGGCAATCTCTATTACACCGATCGCGATGGTCAATCGATTAACGGCAAACCCCGCCGCTGGGTGATTTACAATGGCGATGTTGAAGCCACGCGCGTGCCACCAGAATGGCACGGCTGGTTGCATTACACTGTTGACGAAACACCCGATGAAGCAGGCTTTGAGCGTCGCGACTGGCACCAGCCGCACCAAAGCAACCAAACCGGCCTCGAAACCGCTCATAAACCGGCTGGCCCGAAAGATGCCGCGTCATATCCGGCCGGCTATGATGCTTGGAAACCCGAATAGGAATTAGCCATGTTGAAGGAAAACCTTGTCGAAACGCTGGTCGGACTTTTTGTCGTCGTCGTTGCGGCATTGTTCGTCATTTACGGCTATTCGGTCAGTGAAACAGATAGCGGCGATGGCTATCGCGTGTCGGCCCAGTTCAACCGCGTTGATGGCCTCACCATTGGCAGCGATGTGCGTATGTCGGGCATTAAAATCGGCACGGTGCGCTCGCTGGAGCTTGACCCGGCCAGCTTTTACGCCAATGCCGAGTTCGAGATTGCCAATGGCATCGACCTGCCGGACGACACCAGCGCGAAAATCACCAGCGAAGGTCTGCTGGGCGGTAATTATGTCTCGCTCTCACCAGGCGGCAGCGAAGATTTGCTCGAGCCGGGCGGCGAAATTTTATACACGCAAGGATCGGTTGATCTGATCGAATTGGTCAGCCAAGCATTATTCAGCGCGGGTAACGGCGAAAGTGCCGCAGAATAGATTTCTTCTGCCCTTTATCCTGACGGGCATTGCCAGTTTTGCCCTCGCACAGGCGCAAGATTTAATGCCTGAGAGCAACCGGCAAATTGTCGATATCACCCAACAAACAGCCCAACCTGCACCGCTTATGCCGCCAAGCGAAGCGCTAGTGGACGTCGCGGCGGTTGATGATTTCAGTTTCGATTTCGATATCGACTTTGATGTCGATTTAGAGGTTGATTTAGATGTCGATCTAGATTTGCAGGCGGCTCCATTTGCCCCGCAATCTTCGTTTGATATTGTCGAAGATATTTTCCCCACCCAGCTAGCAGAAGACGCGCAGAGCGGCCCTATGGCGCCGCCTGTGCCCAGTGTCAGCCCCGATGGGGAAGCGCCGCGTGATTACCAAGACCTCGACCTGCCGCCGCCTGAGGTGGAAACCATTCGGCAGCGCCCGATTAAAACCCCGTTTGGCGATATTATCGGCACACCGGTAGAACAAGCGCCGATTGTTGACGGTGTCACCATCGAGGCGGAGATCGACGATGCTGATAGTACCGCCTCCGAAGCAGACGGCGATGCCTTCACACCAGCCTTTGGGTTTGATGATATTCTCGAAGCCGAGCCGCGCGCTATGCGGATTGGCCATTTTTCCCTGCTCAATAAAGTCACCGCCAAAGTGCGGCCGATTGCCTTGCGCTTGGGCGAGCCGCTGATTGTCGATGATTTGAGCATTGTCATGCATGATTGCCTGTCGACGCCGCCGGAAGACCCGCCGGAAACCAAAGCGTTTCTGCGTATTGTCGAAACCAAAAAACAGGTCGAGAAGCTGATTTTCAGCGGCTGGATGTTCGCCTCAAGCCCGGGCATTAACGCGCTGGAGCATCCGGTGCATGATTTATGGCCGAAGAAATGCCTCGGCGAAGATGGGTTGGTGTTTACCGGCGAAGCAGAGACAATAGCTGGCGAGACGAATTAGTCGCCTTTCGGTGCCGTGCTTTCGAGGAAGTTTTCCAGCCAGTGAATATCATAATCAGCGGCGTGGAAGTCTTCATTTTCCAGCAACCGATCAAATAGTGGCAAGGTCGTCTCGACCCCATCAATGGCAAATTCATTGAGCGCGCGCGATAGGCGGCGCAAGCAGGCCTCGCGGTCATCGGCGTGGACAATCAGTTTGCCAATCAAGCTGTCATAATAGGGCGGGATGGTGTAGCCAGAGAACACCGCGCTATCCATCCGCACACCCAAGCCGCCGGGCGCGTGATACGTATGCAGCGTGCCGGGTGACGGGATAAACGTCTCGGGGTTTTCCGCATTGACCCGACATTCAATGGCGTGGCCTTTCAGCTCAATATCATCTTGCGTGAAGCTGAGTTTCTCGCCAGCGGCGACGCGAATTTGCTCGCGCACCAGATCAATGCCGGTAATCGCTTCGGTCACAGGGTGTTCGACCTGCAAGCGCGTGTTCATTTCGATGAAATAAAATTCGCCATCCTCAAACAAAAACTCAACCGTGCCGACGCCGCGATAGGACATGCCCTTCATCGCATTGGTGACAATCTCGCCAATATCGGCGCGGGCTTTTTCGTCGAGCACGGTGCTCGGGGCTTCTTCTAGCACTTTCTGGTGGCGGCGCTGCAGCGAGCAATCGCGCTCGCCCAAATGCACCGAATTGCCATGCGTGTCACAGGCCACTTGAATTTCAATATGGCGTGGTTTTTTCAGATATTTTTCAATATACACCGCGTCATCGCCAAACGCTGCCTTGGCTTCGCTGCGCGCGGTGGTAAAGGCTTCGGCCAAATCTTTTTCGGTTTCCGCAATTTTCATGCCCCGTCCACCGCCGCCGGATGCCGCTTTCACCAGCACCGGAAAGCCCATCTCGCGACTGGCGGCCATGGCTTCGTCGACATTCTTTACTTCGCCGTCAGAGCCGGGCACCACGGGAATCCCCAGTTCAATGGCCTTGGCTTTGGCGGCGATTTTGTCGCCCATCAGGTTAATATGGTCAGCCGTTGGGCCGATAAAGGTGATGCCATGGGCTTCGAGAATATCGGCGAATTTGGCGTTTTCTGACAAAAATCCATAGCCCGGATGCACCGCATCAGCGCCGGTTATTTCACAGGCTGAGACAATCGCGGCAATGTTCAAATAGCTTTTGGCAGCCGGGGCAGGGCCGAGGCAGACGCTTTCATCGGCCAAGCGTACATGCATGGCCTGCTCGTCAGCGGTTGAGTGCACAGCGACAGAGGCAATACCCATTTCGCGGCACGCCCGGATGACCCTCAGGGCAATTTCTCCCCGATTGGCAATAAGGACTTTCGAAACCATGGCTTACTCGATAATCATCAGCACTTCGTCAAATTCGACGGGCTGCTCATTGGTGACGATAATTTTGCTCACTGTGCCGGATTTCGGCGCGGTAATCGGGTTCATGGTTTTCATCGCTTCGATGATTAACACGGTGGCGCCTTTTTCAACTTTGCCACCAACGGTGACGAAGTCAGCGGCGCCTGGCTCGGGGGCCAGATAAGCCGTGCCGACCATGGGTGATTTCAAAGCGTTTGGATTGGTGGCATCGCTGGCGCTTGGCTCGGCTGGCTCAGCCGGTGCTGGCGCAGCGGGGGCAGCAGGCGCGGCAGGGGCCGCGACCGGTGCCGGACTGGAGACATTAACCATCTGCGCCCCTTGTCGGGTGACGCGCACACGCAAGCCGTCGCTCTCGATTTCAATTTCTGTGAGATCGGTCTCATTGAGCAAGTCGGCTAATTCTTTGACGGTTTTGCTGTCTGGAAGTTTTGCCATAGTTGTTATCTCCGAACCAAGTCTAATCTTTAAGTCTTGCGGCGAGGGCGTCAATAGCCATTTCATAGCCTTGTGCGCCAAGGCCGCAAATCACGCCGGTTGCAATCTGCGATATATGCGAGTGGTGGCGGAAGCTCTCACGAGCATAAATGTTGGATAAATGCACCTCCATAATCGGCGCGGTCAGCGTTTGCAGGGCGTCGAGAATGGCCACAGAGGTATGCGAATAAGCGGCGGCATTGATAACCACCCCGCTGGCCTGTTGGCGGGCGGCTTGAATCAGGGCGACAATCTCGCCTTCATCATTGCTCTGGAAGAACCCCATGTCTAATCCATGGGTTTTCAAGCGCGCCTCACACAAGGCCTCAATATCGGCTAAAGTGGTGGTGCCGTAGATTTCCGGCTCGCGCGTGCCCAACAGATTAAGGTTGGGGCCATTGATAATATGAACGGGTTTGGCCATGCCAAATTCCTTTCCCTGCGTTTTACGCAAAACTCCCCTCTGTGGGTAAACGAGATTTCAAAAAACTTCAAGGATTTCAGTCAATAACTATATCAGTTTGGACAACAAGGCTTGCGTCGCAAGGGGAAGGTTTGCATTATGAGGGCCCGCTTTGGAGCCCCATCATGGACGTGAAGATTAATGGTGAAACCCGCAAATTTGATGCGCCGTTGAGCGTGTTGGAAATCTTGCAGGCGATGAATTTGCCGAGTCAGAAAATAGCCGTGGAACTGAATCTGGAAATTGTGCCGAAATCGGCTTATGACAGTCAAATTGTGGTGCAGGGCGACCAGATTGAGATTGTTCATTTTATTGGCGGAGGTTGAGCGTGAGCGTCGACAATACAAAAGATGATTTTATGACCATTGCCGGACGGCAGTTTTCCTCGCGGTTGATTGTCGGCACAGGAAAATACGTCGATTATGCTGAAAACGCCGCCGCCGCTGAGGCCGCCGGTGCGGAGATCGTCACCGTGGCGGTGCGTCGGGTTAATTTATCCGATCCTTCAGCGCCGATGCTGGTCGATTATATCGACCCGAAAAAATACACTTTCCTGCCCAATACGGCGGGTTGTTTTACGGGCGAGGATGCGGTGCGTACATTGCGCTTGGCGCGCGAAGCGGGTGGCTGGTCGCTGGTCAAATTGGAAGTCTTGGGCGACGAGAAAACCCTCTACCCAAACATGCCCGAAACTCTGCGCTCGGCAGAATTGCTCATCAAAGAAGGCTTTGATGTGATGGTCTATTGCAGCGATGACCCGATTATGGCCAAGCAATTAGAAGATATTGGCTGTTGCGCCATCATGCCTCTGGCGGCGCCGATTGGCTCGGGGCTGGGGGTGCAAAATCCGATTAATATTCGCATGATTATCGAGCAATCCTCGGTGCCTGTGCTGGTCGATGCCGGTGTCGGCACGGCGTCGGATGCGGCGATTGCCATGGAGCTGGGCTGCGATGGGGTGTTGATGAACACCGCCATTGCCGAGGCGAAAAACCCTGTGCTGATGGCCGAAGCGATGCGCCATGCGGTGATTGCCGGGCGTCAGGCCTATGTTGCAGGGCGTATGCCCAAGCGCCAATATGCCGACCCAAGCTCACCACTGGCGGGGCTTATTTAAGCCGGATAAGCGTTGCCCGCTACCGCGCCAACTCGGCCCGCATTTGCGCTAACACATCTTCAAATTCTTGCTTGTCGAGGGCGCCGGGTAAAACCTGATTTCCAATCACAAAAGCCGGTGTGCCCTCAATTTGAAGGTCGCTGGCCAGTGCTGCATTG
>JAHEIG010000041.1:0-6037 GCA_024639515.1 Rhodobiaceae bacterium
CGGTTATGACGTGCTGCGCGAGTATTATATCAATGATGCTGGCTCACAGGTTGATGTGTTGGCGCAATCAGCGCTGTTGCGCATGCGCGAAGCACTGGGCGACGATATTGGCGAGATTCCGGCTGGGCTTTACCCCGGCGATTATCTCAAACCTGTCGGCGCCGCATTGGCCGAGCAACATGGCCGTGGCTTGCTGGAGGCCTCAGAAGACGAGCAGGTAAACACCGCCAAAGCCGCCGCGCTGCCGATGATGATGGAGATGATCCGGCAAGACCTGAAGGTTTTGGGCATTGAGCATAAATATTTCCTGTCCGAACAAAGCCTGCATGATGATGGCTCGGTTGAGGCCGCGTTTGCGACCCTCGATAAGGCAGGGCTGGTCTATCACGGTGTGCTTGAGCCACCAAAGGGCAAAGAGCCGCCAGCCGACTGGGAAGCGACCCCGCAATGGTTGTTCAAATCTTCTGAATTTGGCGATGACATCGACCGCGCTTTGCGCAAATCAGACGGCGCATGGACTTATTTCGCACCAGATATTGCCTGTCATTTCAATAAGTTCCAGCGCGGATTTCATAAAATGATTGATGTTTGGGGCGCCGACCATATTGGCTATATTAAGCGCATGCAGTCAGCTGTCACGGCAATCACTGAAGGCCAAGGCGCGCTTGAGGTGAAAGTGTGCAATCTGGTGAAATTGCAACGCGGCGGCGAGCCGGTGAAAATGTCGAAAAGATCCGGCGATTTCGTCACCCTGCGCGAGGTTGTTGATGAGGTCGGCAAGGATGTCGTGCGCTTTATGATGCTGACCCGCAAAAATGATGCGCCTTTGGACTTTGATTTCGATTTGGTGAAAGAGAAAAGCCGCGATAATCCGGTGTTTTATGTGCAATACGCCCATGCCCGCATTTGCTCGGTGCTGCGCAATGCCGAACAAGCGGGCATTGACGCCGCCGCGCTCAGCGATACCGCCTTGGCCGCCGCTGATTTGAGCCATTTGCAAGACCCGGCTGAGCTTGGGCTTATCCGCGCGTTGGCCAATTATCCGCGTATTTTGGCCTCTGCCGCCGAAGCCCGCGAGCCGCACCGTGTGGCGTTTTATCTGCAAGAGCTGGCGGCGCAGTTCCACGCGCTGTGGAATCTCGGCAAAGAGCGCAAGCATTTGCGGTTTATCCAAGATGACGCGGAAGCCGCTAATCTGGCGCGTTTGGCGCTTATCCGCGCGACTGCTGTGACGCTGGCCTGCGGCCTCGATGTCATCGGTGTAGAACCTGAAGTGGAAATGCGGTAACCTTTAGCTACTGAAGATTCGCATAGAAAACATTGTGGTAACCATGTCGCAAAATACACCAGGATCCGAGTTTGATAAAGGGTTTCTCGACTCAGATGTCGATTTAGAAATCACCAGCCCACCCGAAAACGCAGAGATTTACGCCTCGTCCAATGGCTTTCAATGGCCGTCGCCGCGCCGCGTGGTCAGCTTTCTGCTGTGGATATGCTTGGCCGTTGGTGGCGCCTATTATTTCGGCTACCAAACCGGCCTCGAAGAAGGGCGGCGTAGCTTGCCGCCAGTGTTGCTTGCCGATAAAGCACCGCTGAAAGTGCCAGCCGAAGCGCTACCTGAGGCCGATGGCGCAGACAATAGTGACCTGAACATATATGGCGTGATGCGCGGCGATGATGAACCGCTCGATGTGACGCCGGAGAATTTCAAAGAAGGCCCAGCCGATAATGCACCGGGCACGATTGAGAGCTTGATTGAGCAAACCGCTGACTTTAAAGCAACCAGCCCAGCCTCGCCGCAGGCTCCGAATGTTGTGGAAGCGGTGAATAAAACCGTCAAACAGCCGACCGAAGCCGTCACCGCACCAGTGGCGCGGCCCGACGACAGCCAAGTCGCGGCTGTGACAGCCTCGGCGCCTGCCACTGCACCGGCCGTCAGCGCGCGGCAAGATTATATGGTGCAATTATCAGCCACCCGCAGTCGCGCTCTCGCTCGCGGTGCTTACCGCACCATGCAGGACAAACATGACGACCTCTTTGGCCGCCGTGACCCGCTGATTATCCGCACGGATTTGGGCGATAAAGGGATTTATTACCGCGTCAATGTACCCGGCTTTGCCACCCTAAAAGATGCCAGCGTTTTTTGTGGTACGCTGAAGAAACGGGGTCAGGACTGTCTTGTCCGAAAACAGCCGCAGAGTTAGTCCAACCATTTTCGGCCTGAAGGGCACCGCTTTTTCAGATGAGGAAGCGGGGTTTTTCCATGCCGCGCGGCCATGGGGGGTGATTTTATTCGCCCGCAATATTGAAAGCCGCGACCAGTTGCGCCAGCTCACCGACAGCTTGCGCGACGCGGCGGGCAATCCGCATTTACCGATTTTAATCGATCAAGAGGGCGGGCGTGTGGCGCGTTTGCGCCCGCCATTGGTGCGCGACTACCCTGCGGCAGGCGTTTATCGCACGCTATATGCGCAAGCCCCAGAGGCGGCGCTGAAAGCGGCGCGGCTTGGCGGTTATCTATTGGCGGCTGATTTGCACGATATGGGGATTAACGTCAATTGCGCGCCGTGCCTCGATTTGGGGCTGGCGGGCATGTCTGAGGTGATTGGCGACCGCGCCTTTGGCGATGATGTGGAAACCATCGTCGCGCTGGCGTCAGCTTTTATGGCCGGGCAAGCCGAAGCCGGTGTGGTCAGTATCGCCAAGCATTTGCCGGGGCACGGGCGGGCGCGTGTCGACAGCCATGTCGAATTGCCAGTGGTCGAGACCGCGCGCGAGCATTTGGAGGCAACTGATTTTGAAGTCTTCAAGCGGCTCAATGACACGCCGCTGGGGATGACCGGACATTTGAAATTCACCGCCATTGACGCTGAAAACGTCTCGACCTTCTCGCCGATTGTGATGCAGCGCGTGATACGCCAGCACATTGGCTTTAACGGGGCGATTATGAGCGATGATTTAAGCATGCACGCGTTAAGCGGCGATTTTGCCAGCCGTGCCCGCCTATCGCTGGCCGCTGGCTGCGATTTGATTCTGCATTGCAATGGTGACAGCGACGAAATGCAGGCGATTATGCACGGTGTCGAGGCATGGCAGGCGGCCGATGAAGCGGCGCAACAGCGCGATGACGCCTTTGCCCGGATTGCCGGTGTGAACCAGCTTTTGGCCGATTTGCCTAAAACCCTCGACGCCGCCCAACGCGCCGCCGCGCAACAAGATTGGGGAGAACTTATTGGCAAGATTTTCCCTGATGCGCTGAACGCGGTATAAGTTGCGCATGGAAGACACACCAAGTGATTCTCAAGCCGATAATGGCTTTGATGAGGGAGTAGCCTATCAACCCATAACTGGGGATGGTTTGGCCGTGACGCTGGAGGGCTATGAAGGCCCGCTGGATATCCTGCTGAGCTTGGCGCGGACGCAAAAAGTTGATCTGACGCAAATCTCGATTTTGCAATTGGCCGAGCAATATCTCGCCTTTGTTCGCGAAGCCCAAGATTTGAAAATTGAAGTGGCGGCGGATTATCTGGTGATGGCGGCGTGGCTGGCCTATCTCAAATCGCGCCTGCTATTGCCGAAAGAAGATGACGGCGAGGACGTTAGCGCCGAAGAATTGGCAGCGCGGCTGGTCTATCGCCTGCAAGTGCTGGAAGCCATGCGCGATAGCGCGGCGCAATTAATGGCCCGCAATCTGATGGGACGCGATTTCTTCGCCCATGGCATGCCGGAAGGCATCCGCATCAAACGCGAGAGCAAATATGACGCCAGCCTGTTCGAGGTTTTGGCCGCTTATTCGACCCAGCGTTTGCGCAATTATTACGAAGAATGGACGCCGCCAAAGCTCGACGTGCTGAGCATTGAGCGCGCCCGCATGCGGTTGGAGCGGGTTTTCGGCAAGCTGGATAATTGGGAAACCATGGATACGCTGGTGGCCGGCGATATTCGCGACCCGCAAAAGCGGCGCACCACCATTGCCAGTTCGTTTTCGGCGGTTCTCGAATATGTCCGTGAAGGACGCCTTGAGGTGCAGCAGGGCAGTAATTTTGAAGATGTGTTAATCAGGCGGGCGCGACCAAAAGCAGCCATCGCTGATACGGATGAAGCGTAGGGAACAGGCCGATGAGTGACCAAGATGTAAAGATTGATGGCGAGCATTTGCGGATGGTGGAGGCTGTTCTATTTGCCGCCGAAGAGCCGCTAGACCTCGCCAATATCGCTGATAAATTGCCGGAAGACGCCGACGCCGCCGCGCTGATTGAGGCGGTCAGTGAGAAATACGCTAAGAGCGGCTTCACCCTGCAAAAAATTGGCAATAAATGGGCCTTCCGCAGTGCGCCAGATCTGGCCCATGTGTTGCAGAAGCATGTCGTTCAGCAACGCCGCCTGTCGCGCGCGGCGCTGGAAACCATGGCGATTATTGCTTATCACCAGCCGGTTACGCGGGCCGAGATTGAAGATATTCGCGGTGTTTCCGTGTCGAAAGGCACGCTGGATGTGCTGCTGGAAAGCGAATGGGTGAAAATTCGCGGTCGTCGCAAAGTGCCGGGGCGCCCGGTGACCTATGGCACGACCGATGGTTTCTTGTCGCATTTCGGGCTGGAGCGCTTGCAAGACCTGCCGGGGCTGGATGAGTTGAAAGCCGCCGGTTTGCTCGATGGCCGTTTGCCGCCCGGCTTTAACGTGCCCGAGCCAGACCCCGATAACGACCCCAATGAAGACGCCCTTGATGACGGCGATGACGGCCTCGAGCCCCTGGAAATGGAATTGCCGGAAGTGGTTGAGGACGCGAACTCTTGACCAGTCAAACACTGCGCTTTGTCGATGTATCGTGTCAGTTCGGCAGCGATGTCGCCGTCAATCATGTGAGTTTCGAGGTTAATGATGGCGAAATTGTCTGTTTGCTCGGGCCATCGGGCTGCGGCAAGACCACCTGCTTGCGCCTCGCCGGTGGCATGGAGACGCTGAGCGGCGGCGAGATTTGGCTGAACGGCCAATGCGTGGCAACACCGCGCCAGTCAGCCACCCCAGAATCGCGCGGCATTGGGTTTTTGTTTCAAGATTTCGCGCTGTTTCCCCATTTGTCGGTGGCTGAGAATGTCAGCTTCGGCATCCAAGATCTGCCGAAAGCCGATAAGCAGGCGCGTGTCGCCATTCTTTTGGAGGCCGTCGGGCTGGTTGGCTTTGGCGATAAATTTCCTGACACGCTATCAGGCGGCGAGCAACAGCGCGCGGCGTTGGCGCGGGCCTTGGCACCGCAGCCCAAATTGGTATTGATGGACGAGCCGTTTTCCAGCCTCGACCCACAATTGCGCAACCAAATGCGCGATTTGACCGTGCGCTTGCTGAAGCAAAGCCATGCCGCTGGCTTGATTGTCACCCATGATGCAGCCGATGCCTTGCGCATGGCCGACCGTGTGGCGGTGCAGAACCAAGGCCGATTGATACAAATCAGCACGCCGGAAGAAATTTACACCCAGCCGCAAAGCCTTGAGGTGGCCACCATGTTTGGCCCGATTAATCAAATCGATGGCACGGTGACGAACCATCAGCTTTCAACCGAATTGGGCGCTTGCGCCTTGCCGTTGGCCGATGGCGGTTATAATGTGGGGTTGCGCCCCGAAAGCCTCTCCTTCGAAGCGGACGCCGGCGATGGCTTGGCCTTTGAGGCTGAGGTAAACGGGGTGCGCGCCATTGGCGCCGATTGGCTGTGTGATATTACCGTATCGGGGCTAAACGGATGGCAGGCCGTGTTGCGCCAGAGCGAAAAACCAACGCTGGGGGCACATAAATTCTATGTATCCGCCCGCCATCTTATGGTATTCAGTAAGTGATAAAGAGGAAACAAGTACATGGGAATTAGTTGGGTTCAAATTTTAGTGGTCGCCGTTTTGCTGATCTTGCTCTTCGGTCGGGGACGTATCTCGTCGCTGATGGGGGATGTGGCATCTGGCATTACCAGCTTCCGCCGTGGCCTGAAAGAGGGCGTGGAGGTCGAAGCGGATGACGCGCAAAACACCAGCGGAGCAATCATTGAGGG
>JAHEIG010000041.1:6047-11365 GCA_024639515.1 Rhodobiaceae bacterium
ATTGGCTGGACAGAAATGCTCGTGTTGGGTGTATTGGTTTTGCTGGTCGTTGGGCCACGCGAATTGCCAAATCTGTTGCGCACTATGGGGCAGTACTTTTCGACCCTCCAGCGCATGGCCAGTGAATTTCGCAGTCAGTTACACGAATTATCAGACGAGTTTACCCATACCGTCAATCAACAGGTTCAGATTGATAATCTAGACGGGACGGGGACGCTCAGCCCTACGGGCGAGTCAGATTTATTCGACGACCATCCGGAAGACGATATTGAAAACAGCGTCATCGACGACCAATATCTCGACGATGAAGAACGGAAAGCTGACAATGATCCTAAAAAGGTCGATGAGTAACAGCCGATGAGTAAAAACCAGTCTGCCGAAACCGCTACAGAAGAATGCGGCGAAACTCTGCAAGGCGGCGAGGCGTCGCTGCTAGAACATCTGATTGAATTACGCAACCGGCTATTGTGGGTTATCGGTGTGTTTGTCGTAGCCCTTGGCGGCTGTCTGTTTTTTGCCGGCGATATTTTCGCCATTCTGTTATGGCCATACGAACAAGCGGCTGGGCCGACCGGCAGTCTTGAGCTGATTTACACGGCACCGCATGAGTTTTTCTTTACGCAAATCAAATTGTCGATGTTCGCCGCTTTATTTCTGTGTTTTCCCTATATCGCCTTCCAGCTTTATCGCTTCGTGGCGCCGGGTCTGTATAAAAATGAGCGCTCGGCTTTTCTGCCGTTTCTAGTTGCCTCGCCGCTTCTCTTTGCGGCCGGTGCGGCTTTGGTGTTCTTTATTATCATGCCGCTGGCTTTTGAGTTTTTCATGGGCATGCAATTGGAACAAAATGAAGGGGCTGATATTCGCATGGTCAATCGAGTCAGCGAATATCTGTCTTTCACCATGTTGTTGATGGTGGCTTTCGGTTTGTGCTTCCAGCTGCCTGTGGTGCTGACGCTGCTCGGCCGTATTGGCGTGGTAACGGCGGACGGCTTGCGGTCCAAGCGCCGCTATGCCGTTGTCGGAGTTTTTGCCGTCGCCGCTTTTATGACTCCGCCTGATATTATCAGCCAAATCGGCCTCGGCGTGCCGACTTTGCTGCTCTATGAATTATCCATTTTATCGGTCGCCAACATGCAGAAAAAGCGAGATTAGGCGTAAGCCGACACGCGGCGCACCAAGTCAGCAAGCCACCGGTGAGTTTAGTTAAGGTGGATTTGTTTGGGGTAGAAACCTATACCGAGTAAGATACAGCGGAAAAGAGATTCGATTATGCATGACATTAATGCCATCAGAGAAAATCCGGAGGCTTTCGATGCAGCCCTGAAGCGGCGTGGCGTGGAAGCCCGTGCCGCGGATTTGCTGGCCCGCGACGATGCGCGGCGCAAGGCGATTTCTGAGTCACAAGAATTGCAAACTCGACGCAATGAGGTATCAAAGAAAATCGGTCAGGCCAAAGGCCACGGCAATGAAGTGGCGGCGCAACAGCTCATGGCTGAAGTCTCGAGCCTGAAGCAAGACTTGCAAAACGCCGAAGAAGCCGAACGGGTGCTGAAAGCCGAGCTGGAAGCAGCCATGGCCAGCCTGCCAAATTTGGTGATGGATGACATCCCCGATGGTGCAGATGAAGATGATAATGTTGAAATCCGTCGCTGGGGCCAGCCAACGCAAAACCCTGCCGCTTTGCAGCATTTCGAGATTGGCGAAGCACTCGGGCAAATGGATTTTGAAGCCGGCGCGCGCCTGTCGGGTGCTCGCTTCGTGGTGCTGCGCGATGGTCTGGCCCGCTTGGAACGTGCGCTGGGTAATTTCATGCTGGATTTGCATGTCAACGAATTTGGCTATCGCGAAGTCAGTCCGCCGGTCTTGGTACGCGATGAAGTGGTCTATGGCGTCGGTCAGTTGCCGAAATTCGAAGAAGATTTATTCCGCACCGAAAACGGATATTGGTTGACCTCAACCGCCGAAGTGACGCTGACCAATCTGGTGCGTGAGCAAATTCTTGATCATGTCAGCCTGCCATTGCGGTTTACTGCACTGACGCCGTGTTTCCGCTCGGAAGCCGGTTCAGCCGGACGCGACACACGCGGGATGATCCGCCAGCACCAATTCTCGAAAGTAGAACTGGTCAGCATTGTCGATGCCGAAAGCGGCGAAGCCGAGCTGGAACGCAAAACCCAATGCGCCGAAACCGTGCTGCAGCGCCTCAACCTGCCATATCGCGTGGTCAGCCTTTGCGCTGGCGATATTGGGTTCGGCTCGCGCAAAACCTATGATTTGGAAGTCTGGCTACCGGGGCAGAATAGCTATCGAGAAATCTCTAGCTGTTCTTATTGTGGCCCGTTTCAGGGGCGACGGATGAACGCCCGCTATCGCGCCGAGGGCGAAAAGCAGACCCATTTCGTGCATACGCTGAACGGCTCAGGGCTGGCGCTTGGCCGGACTCTGGTGGCGCTGCTGGAAAACTACGTCAATGAAGACGGCTCAATTACCATCCCCGACGTGTTGCGGCCATATATGGGCGGCGACGAAAAAATAGAGGCAGCTCATGGCGCATGACATTCAGCGTATATTAGTGACCAATGATGACGGCATTGATGCGCCGGGTCTGTTATCAGCGGTGCGGATTGCCAAGCAATTTTGCGACGATGTTTGGGTGTTTGCCCCGAGCGAGGAAAAGAGCGGCGCCAGCCACTCGATCAGTTTGGCCCACCCGATGCGGTTAATTGAGCGCGGCGAAAAAGAATTTGCCATAACCGGCTCGCCAGCCGATTGCGTGATGGTCGCCACCCGCGCAATGTTGAAAGACAAATTGCCGGACTTGGTGATTTCAGGGGTCAATTTTGGCCAGAATATCGCCGAGGATGTGACCTATTCCGGCACAGTGGCCGGTGCCAAAGAGGGCACGGTGATGGGCATTCGCTCAATTGCGTTGAGCCAAGCGTTGAATTTGGCCGCGCACCCTGAAGACATGATGCCACGCTTTGAAGTGTCGGAAAAATATGCCGCCGAGGTGATCGCCAAAACCCTAGAGTTAGAGTGGCCCAGCGGCATGTTGATGAATATCAACTTCCCTGATATTGACTTGGACAAGGACTGCGACGTGCAGGTGACTGCGCAAGGCCGCCGTGATAAAATGATGTTGGCGCTGGAAGAACGTCGCGACCCACGCAATAAGCCGTATTTCTGGTATAATTTCACCCGTCAGTTAAGCACCGCCACGCCGGGCACTGATATTGAGGCGATTATGCAGGGGCATATCTCGGTGACGCCTTTGCAAATGAACCATACACATGACGATATGAAAGCGGAGTTGGAAACGCTATTTGAATGACGCAGTTTGCGACCATTAACAGAGGCAGAAATATTGGGCTCGTGACGCTCATGTCATTGATGCTTCTCGGTTGTTCACAGGTCGCCAGTGGCCGCTGGTATGACACGCAAAAAGGCCAGTCGCCGCATTGGTGGCAGAATGATAAACCAGCCGTCTCAAACACCGCATCTTCTAGCGCCCGCCAGACTGGCTATGTCACGGTGCAAAGCGGTGATACCTATTACAAGCTGGCGACCCGCCACAAAGTGCCCTTGCGCGCCCTGATGGATGCCAATAATGCGCGCCCGCCCTATACATTGGTTAAAGGCGACAGGGTCAAGCTGCCGCCTCGCAAATATTACACGGTTCAGAAAAACGATACGCTATACGTCATTTCGCGCCGCTATCGCGCTGACCTGAAAGATTTGGCCAGTATCAACAATATCCGCAAACCTTATACCATCAGCGTCGGCCAACGCCTGCAAATCCCCGATGGCACAGCCCCTGAGCGCCAAGCCGGTGTCAGCCAACGGGCGCAGGAAATTTCCAGCACCTCAACGCCGAGCCGGTCTGGTCGGTTTATGACGCCGGTGAAGGGGCGGGTGATTTCTGGCTTTGGGCCTAAACAAGACGGGCTGCATAATGACGGCATCAATATCAGCGCCCCGCAAGGCACGCCTATTCGCGCTTCAGAAAATGGCGTGGTTGTCTATACCGGCAATCAATTGCGCGGCTATGGCAATCTGATTTTGGTGCGCCATAGCGGCGGCTGGGTCTCGGCCTATGCGCATACCTCGAAATTTCTCGTCAAAGCCGGCGATAAGGTGAAGCAGGGCGACATCATTGCGCAAGTCGGGCAAAGCGGTAATGTTGACCGCCCGCAACTGCATTTTGAACTGCGCAAAGGCACCCGCGCGGTGGATCCCAAGTCGTTGATTTAATGGCCCTGACGGGGCCGCGTCGAGAAACCGTGAAAAACCCTCAAAGCATCTGTTTTCATGCGCTTATTGCCTTGCCTCACTCGGCGGCATGGGTATACTCAGCCCCACATTAAATGGAGGCCTCTATGCTTATTTCACCCGCTTATGCTCAGTCAGCCGCCGGCGGCGGTAGTCTTGTCGAGTTTCTTTTCCCGCTGGTTATGGTTTTTGCCATCATGTATTTCATGATTTTGCGTCCGCAGCAGAAGCGTCAGCGTGAGCATAAAGCAATGATTGAGGCGGTGCGTCGTGGCGATACCGTTGTCACCTCAGGCGGTCTTGTTGGTAAAGTGGCCAAAGTCAGCGACGATGAGCTGGAAATTGACGTTGCCTCCGATACCCGCGTCACCATTATTCGCAGCATGATTATGTCGGTCCGCAGCAAAGGCGAACCGGCCAGTAAGGACTAATCGAGTAACATGCTGCATTTCTCAAAATTTAAGATTGCCGGCATTGCGCTGGTTATTCTGGCGGCCATTGCGTTTGCCCTGCCAAACTTCCTGAGCCAGTCAACCCGGCTGAATTTGCCGGAGTTCCTGCCATCGAGCGCGCTTAATCTCGGCCTCGACCTGCAAGGCGGCTCGCATCTGTTATTGTCCGTCGATACCAAATCGGTGCAACGGGAACGGCTTGAAAGCCTGATTAGCGACGTTCGCCTGGCTTTGCGCGGCGCCCGCATTGGTTATACCGGTCTCGGCCGCACGGGCGACAGCGTCACCGTGACCATTCGCGATGCTAGCCAAATGCAGGCGGCCGAAGATGTGTTGTCTGATTTGGCACTGCCGGTTGACGCCGCCGTGTTTGGCGGGTTCTCTAACGCCGTCGATTTGACCATTGAGCGCACCGGCGAGGCTGCCTTCACCTTGGCCTTGACCGAAGAAGCGATTATCGCGCGCAACACTAAGACCCTGCAGCAGTCGATTGAAATCATTCGTCGTCGTGTCGATGAATTGGGCACAACCGAGCCGACCATTCAGCGCCAAGGCGAAACACGTATTCTCGTGCAAGTGCCTGGCCTAGACGACCCA
>JAHEIG010000044.1:0-9139 GCA_024639515.1 Rhodobiaceae bacterium
GAACTCTTCTTTTTCGAGCGCCAATGTGCCGTCTTCGTGATACACGGCAACCAGTGAACGGTCGAAATGGCCGTTTTTGATGGCGTGGTCAGCCCGTTGCTGGCTGACATAAGCCAGCGCGTCAACCGCTTCACGGTCAATGCCTTCCAATGTGGCAATCGCATCAGCGCACACACCTTGGTGCGGCTGAGGGTGTTCTGAACGCAGGCGGGTATTGCCATTGTCGAGGAACGGTGATGAGGCGGCGGCGTCTGTGCCAAAGCGCGACATCATTTCGGTGCCACCTGCAATTGTCAGCTCTTCCATGCCTGACATGATATTGGCGGCGGCGATGTTAACCGCTGTGATGCCTGAGCCGCAGAAGCGATCCAAGGTCATGGCGCTTGAGCGCACATCATAGCCAGCGTCGAGGGCGCACATGCGGCCCAAATCGCCACTTTGCGTGCCGCGCTGAGAACTGGTGCCCCAAACAATATCGTCGACTTCAGAGGTGTTCAGGTCGTTGCGTTCTGCCAGAGCTTTCAGGACAGCTGATCCCAAATGCTGTGGGTGAATATCTGCCAAGGCGCCTTTGCCCGCTTTACCGATGCCACGTGGCGTCCGGCAGGCGTCAATAATCCATGCTTCGCTCATTACTTTCTCCCTTAAATTAATGTCGTAAGAACTGTCCCGCAATGTGGAGCGAAATGAACAAGAAATCAAGAGAGTGCTTGTCGGCCTCGGTGGCAAGCGGTTACAGTGCGGTCACGTCAAATAGGGAGGGCGCGGTATGGATTTTCAATTAACCGATGATCAGAGAGAATTGCAGGCGGCGGCGCATAAGTTTGCTCGCGCTGAAATGCCCGCTGTGGCGCAGGCGTGCGAAGACACTGGTCATCCGCCAGATGCGCATATGCTGAAAAAACTCGGCGAAATGGGTTTTTTGGGGGTCAATATCCCCGAGTCGCTCGGCGGTCTCGGCTTGGGCAATCTGGAAGCGCTTCTGGTGCTGGAAGAATTTGCCAAAATCTCCTCAGCCTCGGCGTTTCCTTTATTTGAGGCGAATGTCGGGCCAGTGCATGCGCTGGTGCATTTTGCCTCCGACAAATTGAAACAAGAAGTAGTGCCGAAAGTCTGTCGCGGTGAAATGGTGTTGGCGGTGTCAATGTCTGAGCCGCAAGCCGGCAGCGCGCTGACCGATTTAACCACCCGAGGCGAGGTGAAAGACGGCAAAGTGATTTTGAACGGCCAGAAGCGTTGGTGCTCTGGCGGTGGCCATTCAGATGGCTATCTGGTCTATGCCCGCTTGTCCGACGACCCGGGCGCTAAGGGCATTGGCGCGGTGTTTGTCGAAAAAGATACGCCGGGGCTGAGCTTTGGCGCGCAAGAAGATTTGATGGGCTTTCGCGGTGTCCCGTCAGCCGATATTTTTCTCGATAATGTCGAAGTGCCCGATAGCAATATCGTCGTGCCAGCAGGCGGCTTTCGCAAATTGATGGAGGCGTTTGATTTGGAACGCTGCGGCAATGCCACCATGGCGCTGGGCCAAGCCTCGGGCGCTTTGGAAGATGTGCTGGCCTATGTGCAAGAACGCCAGCAATTCGGCAAACAGCTGGTCGATTTCCAAGGTGTGCAGATTAAGCTGGCCGAAATGCAAATGCGGGTCGAAGCCTCACGCCTGCTCATTCATCGCGCTGCGGTCAATGCCCAAGATGGTCTGCCCAGCGTGATTGATAGCTCAGTGGCCAAATGTTTCGCCAATGAGATATGCCGCGAAGTCACCGGCGCGGCGTTGCAACTGATGGGTGGCTATGGCTATTCCAAGGCTTACCCGATGGAACGCCGGATGCGCGACGCCTGGGGCTGGGGCATTGCTGGTGGTGCTATCGACATTCAGAAGACCAATATCACGGCGGCCATGGTGGGCCGCCGTTTCGACCAACGGCGTTAGTCGTCTTTCGACATTGAGGTCTGCAAAAACGCTGGCATATTGCCTTCAAACGCGTCGCCGCCTTTGGGCTTGCTCTGCGATTTAGCCGGGGCTTTAGATGCAGCTTGTTTGCGGGCTGGCTTTTTAGCCGCTTTTTCCACTGGCTTTTGCGTGGCCTCAGCTGTGCCATTGACCGCTTCGCTGGCGGCTTCGGCCGGTGCCTCTGTCTTGCGGCGATTACGCCCAAGCAGGCCACGGCGTTGGCCTTTATTCTCGGTTTTTTCGGGGCTGGCCTCTGCCGCATCAGCATTTTCGCTATTGGCGTTCTTGGCGGGCTTGCGGGCGCGGCGCGGCTTGTCTGAGCGGCGCTCAGACTTTTCACCATCTGCTTTGCCAGCGTCATCGGCGCCAGCGAAACCATCGCGCGGGATGGTTTGCTCGATCAATTGTTCAATCGCTTCGACATATTTCGCGTCATTGCGGGTGGCCAGCGTAAACGCAGCACCCGAGCGGCCGGCACGACCGGTACGGCCAATCCGGTGGACATAATCTTCGGCATGGGTTGGCACGTCGAAATTAAACACATGGCTAACGGCTGGAATATCCAGCCCACGCGCCGCCACGTCGGAGGCGATGAGATAGGTGGCGTCGCCTTCTTTGAACTGGTCGAGCATGCGCAGGCGCATATGCTGATCCATATCGCCATGCAGCGACACGGCTTTGTAATTATTCTGATGCAGGTGCTTCAGCAAATCACCAATATCGCGTTTGCGATTGCAGAAGATGATGCCATTGGTCACGTCTTCTTTGTCGAATAGGGCGGTTAGCGCCGCACGCTTTTTGGCCGGTGCGACATCAATCAGCATTTGCGTGACATTCTCATTGGTTGACGAGGCGCGCGCCACTTCGACCCGTGTCGGCGCAGATAGAAACTGCTCAGACAAACGGGTGATGGCGGGCGGCATGGTGGCCGAGAAGAATAAGGTCTGGCGGGTGAACGGCACCAGCGAAACAATCCGCTCAATATCGGGAATAAAGCCCATATCGAGCATCCGGTCGGCTTCGTCAATCACCAGCACTTCAACGCCGCGCAACAACACACCGCCGCGCTCGACATGGTCAAGCAGGCGGCCCGGTGTGGCAATCAACACATCAGCCCCGCGCATAATCGCGGTTTCTTGGTCTTTGAAGCTGACGCCGCCAATCAGCAGGGCTTTGGTCAGGCGGGTGAATTTGCCATAGAGGTCAAAATTCTCTGCCACTTGCGCCGCCAATTCGCGGGTGGGTTCCAAAATCAGCGTCCGTGGCATGCGCGCTTTAGCGCGGCCCTTCATCAGACGGTGAATCATTGGCAGCGTAAAGCTGGCGGTTTTACCGGTGCCGGTTTGGGCAATGCCGAGGACATCGCGTCCGGCCAGCACTTCAGGAATCGCTTCGGCTTGAATGGGGGTTGGCTCTGTGTAGCCGACTTCGTTAATAGCCTTCATTATTTCGGGGGCTAGTCCGAGTTCATCAAAACTCATGTTTAATCCGTGTTCGGCGCGGGCGACAAATCGCGGCGCTTGTTAGTACAGTAGTTGTCCTCATGACAACCGCTCTTTTCAGGCCATTACACGGCCTGACCTGCATCAATGGCGCGACCATAGTCAAATTTGCGTCAAAGTAAAGGGGCGAGCGCGGGGCGGCTAAATGTCGAGCAGCTCGTCGCCAGCAAAAGCGGCGTTTTCTTGAATGAATTTGAAGCGCAATTCTGGCTTATTGCCCATCAAATCTTTCACCGCTTTGGCCGTCTGGGTGGTTTCTTCTTCAGGAATATGCACCTGCAACAGCGTCCGCTTGCCTGGGATCATGGTGGTTTCTTTGAGCTGGGCTGGCAGCATTTCGCCCAAGCCCTTGAACCGGCTAATGTCGACTTTGGCATTGGCGCGGAATTCGCTTTTCAGTAATTCTTCGCGGTGCGCGTCATCGCGGGCATAGACTGTTTTGGCCCCTTGCGCCAATCGGTAAAGCGGCGGCACGGCGAGATACAAATGACCATTGCGGATCAGCTCTGGCATTTGCTCGTGGAAGAAGGTCACCAGCAGGGCGGCAATATGGGCGCCGTCAACATCGGCATCGGTCATGATGATAACTTTTTCATAGCGTAGGCGGGCATCGTCATAGCTCGGGCCTGAGCCGCAGCCAAGCGCCAGAACCAAATCGCTGATTTGCTGGCTGTCGCGCATTTTCGCAGGCGTCGCATTGGCGACATTCAAGATTTTGCCGCGCAACGGCAGAATGGCTTGGGTTTTGCGGTTGCGCGCTTGTTTGGCACTACCGCCGGCGCTGTCGCCCTCAACAATGAAAATTTCTGTGCCCTCGGCGGCGTTTTGCGAGCAATCGGATAGTTTGCCCGGCAGGCGCAATTTACGCACCGCTGATTTGCGATTGACTTCGCGCTCTTGTCGCCGCTTCAACCGCTCATTGGCTCGGTCGATCACCCATTCGAGTAGGCGTCCCGCATCAGCAGGGGCCGAGGTCAGATAGTGTTCGAAATGGTCGCGCAAAGTGGTTTCGACAATCTTGGCGGCTTCCGGCGTCGCCAGCTTGTCTTTGGTCTGGCCTTGAAACTCAGGCTCGCGAATAAACACCGAGACCAAAGCGGCGGCCGTGCCCATGACATCTTCGGCTGTGATGATATTGGCCTTCTTGTTGTTGATCCGTTCGCCATAGGCTTTCAGGCCTTTGGTCAGTGCCGCCCGCAAGCCCTGTTCATGGGTGCCGCCTTCTGGCGTTGGCACGGTGTTGCAATAGCTCGCCGACATACCGTCAGCGTCGCCTATGCCAGCCCCGACCCAACTAACCGCCCATTCGACACTGCCGTGCCCGCCTTGCTTTTGCACTTTGCCGGCAAAGGCGATGGGGGTGACAACGGTACGGCCACCGATTTGTTCTTCCAAATAGTCTTTCAATCCATTGGGGAATCTCAGCGTGTCTTCGGCTGGGGTTTTTTCTAGGTCTTTAATCAGCTCGGGCGCGCATTTCCAACGGATTTCGACGCCGCCAAACAAATAGGCTTTGGCTTTCGCCATGGCGTAAAGACGGGCCGGATCGAACTGTGTTTTGGGGCCGAAAATCTCGCTATCGGGGGTAAAAATCACCGCCGTGCCGCGCCGGTTTTTGGCTTCACCGGCTTTTTTCAATTTGCCTTTTGGCAGACCGCGCGAAAAGCTCTGCGTATACAGCGTCTGGTCGCGCGCCACTTCGACGTGCAAATCAGATGACAGCGCATTTACCACAGACACACCGACACCGTGCAGGCCACCGGAGGTGTCATAGGCTTCGCCGCCAAATTTACCACCGGCGTGCAGCGTCGTCATAATCACTTCTAAGGCGGATTTGTCTTTATATTTCGGGTGCGGGTCAACCGGGATACCGCGTCCATTATCGCGCACGCTGAGGCGGTTATCGGGCATTAATTCGACTTCGATGAAACTGGCGTGGCCAGCCACCGCTTCATCCATTGAGTTGTCGACAACCTCGGCAAATAAATGGTGCATGGCGCGTGTGTCGGTGCCGCCAATATACATGCCGGGGCGGCGGCGCACTGGCTCAAGGCCCTCAAGCACTTCAATATCGCTGGCGGTATAGGCTTTTTCTTTCGGCTTTTTGGCTTTGTTCGATGACTTGGCCGTAGCGGTTTCGGCGAGGCTTTCTGGCGCGCTTTCCGGCGCGTCGGCAAACAGGTCTTTGTTTTTAGAGGCAGTCTTTTTGCCAGCCATAATCGGCGCTCCACACAATAGCGTTTCGAATCGGCCCTAGTTTACAGAACTCAGGCGTATTCGCTTAGAAAAAACGTGCCGCAGCGACTAATCGCAATATGGCTTGACCTGAAATGAAATTCAGGCACAGACTCGCCCTATTAGTTTCAAGAGGGAGTAAGGCGTTGACGACAACATCAATTGAGAACGAGCTGACATTGCCATGCGGTGTCACCATTAAAAACCGGCTGTGCAAAGCGGCGATGACCGAAGGGCTGGCAGATGCTGCCAATCGCGCTACCGGCAAACACGAAACCCTATATGGCCGTTGGGCCGATGGCGGGGCAGGCATTTTGCTGACCGGTAATGTGCAGGTCGATCACCGTTATCTCGAGCGCCCCGGCAATGTGGTGATTGAAGGCCCGCAAAGCAATGAGCAATTGGCAGCGCTGCAAGCCTATGCGGCGGCGGGCACCCGTAACAACACGCATTTGTGGATGCAAATCAGCCATGCCGGACGCCAAACCCCAGCCGCTGTTGCCGAGGAGCCGGTTGGCCCATCAGACGTTGCTTTGAAAATGCCCGGCGCTGCTTTTGGCACGCCACGACCACTGGCGCATGAAGAAATTCTCGATGTCATTGAGCGCTTCGCCCATACGGCGGCGATTGCCAAACAGACCGGCTTTACCGGTGTGCAAATTCACGGCGCGCATGGCTATTTGATTTCCGAGTTCTTATCACCGGATGTGAACACCCGCACCGACCAATGGGGCGGCAGTCTTGAAAACCGCGCCCGCCTTTTGCTCGAAGTTGTGCGTGCGGTGCGCGCCGCAGTTGGCGATGACTTCCCCGTGTCGCTGAAACTCAACTCAGCCGATTTCCAACGCGGCGGGTTTAGCCCAGAAGACGGCATCACCGTCGCCAAATGGCTGAACGATGAGAAGCTCGATTTGCTGGAAGTCTCCGGCGGTACTTATGAGCAACCGCGTCTGGTCGGGCTGGATAATCTGACGATGAACCCGGAAAAAGCCGAATCACGGCGCGAAAGCACGATTGCCCGCGAGGCCTATTTCCTTGATTACGCCAAAGACATTCGCGCGGTCTATGAAGGCCCGCTGATGGTCACTGGTGGCTTCCGTTCACGCGAGGGCATGGATTCGGCATTGACCTCTGGGGCGTGCGATATGATTGGTATCGGGCGGCCTTTGTGCATCGACTCCGAAGTGCCCAACAAATTGCTGTCAGGCGAGATGACGCAGACACCTGTGCTGGAAAAAACCATGCAAATCGGCCCCGGCTGGCTCGGTTTGACCTCACCATTCCGTATGGTGGCCGGTATTAATGGCTGGGGGCAGCAAGCCTTTTGGTGCCTCAATATTATTGAGATGGGCGAGGGCCGCGAGCCAGATTTAGGGCTTGGCGTGTTCAAAGCCTTTGTGCGCTATCAGGGCAGTGAGAAAAAAGCCGCCGCCGCTTACAAACAGCATTGGGATAATGTTTGAGGGATAAGCTCTAAGTTTCTTAGATTTATCGTTTAGGCAAACAAAAACCCCCTGCCCGTGAGGGCAGGGGGTTCTTTTGTCGTGCTGTCAGATTAGACGCTGTAATACAGGTCGAACTCGACAGGGTGTGGTGTGTGCTCGTAGCGATGGTTTTCTTCCATTTTCAGCTCGATGTAAGCATCAATTTGGTCGTCATCCATCACGCCGCCTTTTTTCAGGAACTCACGGTCAGCATCAAGAGCTTCCAGCGCTTCACGCAGTGAGCCGCAAACCTGAGGAATTTCTTTCAATTCTTCTGGTGGCAGTTCGTACAAGTCTTTGTCCATTGGATCGCCTGGATCAATTTTGTTTTCGATACCATCAAGGCCAGCCATCATCATGCCAGCAAAGGCGAGATATGGGTTGGCGGTTGGATCTGGGAAGCGCACTTCAACCCGTTTACCAGGTGCTGATGTCGCAAATGGAATACGGCAAGAAGCAGAACGGTTACGGGCTGAGTAAGCCAGCAGCACAGGGGCTTCAAAGCCTGGGATCAGACGCTTGTATGAATTAGTTGACGGGTTGGTCAACGCGTTCAGGGCTTTGGCGTGCTTGATGATGCCGCCTATGTAATACAGGCAGTCTTGGCTCAGGCCACCATATTTGTCACCCGCGAAAAGCGGCTTGCCGTCTTTCCAGATTGATTGGTGGCAGTGCATGCCAGTGCCGTTATCGCCATAAACAGGCTTAGGCATGAAGGTTGCTGTTTTGCCATAGACGTGGGCAACATTGTGCACCACATATTTGTAAAGCTGCAGCGCATCAGCGATTTCGGTCAATGTGCCGAATTTCAGACCCAATTCGTGCTGAGCAGCGGCCACTTCGTGGTGGTGCTTTTCAACTTCGAGGCCCATTTCTTTCATCACGGAAAGCATTTCGCCGCGCAGGTCTTGGCCGCTGTCAACTGGGTTGACTGGGAAGTAGCCACCTTTGGTGCGTGGACGGTGACCCATATTGCCGGCTTCATATTCAGTGCCTGAATTGTCTGGCAGCTCAGTGCTGTCGAGAGCAAAGCCTGTATTGTATGGATCGCTTGAGAAACGCACATCGTCAAACACGAAGAACTCGGCTTCTGGGCCGAAGTAAACCGTGTCACCAATGCCGGTTGATTTTAGATATTCTTCAGCCCGTACAGCTGTTGAACGTGGGTCACGGCTGTAGCCTTCGCCTGTGTTTGGCTCCAAAATGTTGCAGAACAGGGTCAGGGTTTGTTGCGCGTAGAATGGGTCGAGGCGCGCCGTTGTCAGATCTGGCATCAACACCATGTCTGACTCGTTAATGGCTTTCCAGCCTGCCACGGAAGAACCATCGAACATTGTGCCTTCGGCAAAGAAGTCGTCGTCAATCAGTGAGATATCGAGCGTAAGATGTTGCATCTTACCGCGTGGGTCGGTGAAGCGCAGGTCCACATATTGGACTTCTTCATCGGCGATTAGTTTTTGAATAGTAGCAGCGTCAGACATTAGTTTCTCCGTAGTGTGCTGTAATCGGGTATGGGTGGAAGTAATTAGTCGTTAAATGGCGTCATTGCCGGTTTCACCGGTTCTGATACGGACCGCTTCGGCCACATCAGAGACGAAAATCTTGCCATCACCAATACGGCCCGTTTGGGCTGCAGTTTTAATGGCTTCAATGGCGGCGTCAAGCTGTTCGTCGGTGACGACAATTTCGAGCTTCACTTTAGGCAGGAAATCAACGACATATTCGGCGCCGCGATAAAGTTCCGTGTGGCCTTTCTGACGACCAAAACCTTTGGCTTCTACGACAGTGATGCCTTGCATCCCTGCTTCTTGCAGCGCGTCTTTAACTTCATCGAGTTTGAACGGCTTAATAACTGCTTCGATTTTTTTCATGTTATTCCCTTCCCTTGGGTGACTGAGGTATTCCTGTGAAGAGCTTTATGCAATTTCCGTGCCAAACATCCCAAATGACCCGTCGGGAGACGCAAT
>JAHEIG010000044.1:9149-11283 GCA_024639515.1 Rhodobiaceae bacterium
GTCGCGGAAGATAAAACGGGAACCCTAACCGGAAACCGCCAAATCTGCTCAAAATACAGACAAACAGATTAAAAAATAGGCAGAATGGGATGTAAATAAGCGCACGGCAGCGAGAAATTCGCTTGAAAGCTCGCAAGGGCAAAGTAAACTGCCCCCTCGTTATTCGGGAGAGAGAGCCATTATGTTGCATGATAATACGCCGATTTTAATCGGTGCGGGACTGACTGTTCAAAAACAGAAAGATTTAGACAAAGCCAAATCGCCGGTCGATTTGATGGCCGATGCCGGACATCTGGCCTTGGCCGATAGCGGGGCAGGTGCGGCGCTGGGCGAGGCGATTGATACCATTGCCTCTATCCGCTTTGTCACTGACAGCCCAGAGGCGCGGGCTTTGCCGCTGGGCCATTACTCTAATCCGGGCCGCACAGTGGCCAATTTGATGGGCATCGCGCCGCAACACACTATGCTGGCGGCGACCGGCGGCAACTCGCCGCAAATGATGATTAATGAATTGGCCGAGCGCATTGCCCAAGGCCGCACCGAGACGGCAATGGTGGTGGGCGGCGAAGGCTTTGCCAGCATCATGCGCGCGGTTGGCTCTGGTGTCGACAAAGCCGAGTGGAATGACCAGCCGGACGAGCAGCCGGAAGTGATTGGCCATGAAAAAAGTGGCGTCTTGCCGGTCGAGCATCGCCACGGCTTGTACTTCCCGGTGAATTATTACCCGATTTTTGAAAACGCCCTGCGCGCCCATCGCGGTCGTGACATGCAGACGCATTTGCAAGAAGTCGGCAAGTTGATGGCCCCTTTCACACAGGTGGCGGCAGAGCATCCGCAAAGCTGGTTCCCGATTGCCCGTTCGGCCGAGGAGCTGATTACCGCCAATGATGAAAACCGTTGGGTTGGCTATCCTTACCCGAAATATCTCAACGCCATCATCCGCATAGACCAAGCCTCGGCAGTGGTCATGACCTCCGTCGGCAAGGCTCGCGAAATGGGCATTGATGAGAGCAAATGGGTGTTCCTGCACGGCTGTTCAGATGCCAATGAAGTGTGGAACGGTATTGAGCGGCAAGATTTGCATCGCTCGGTGGCGATTCATGAAATGACCAAACAAGCCATGGCGATGGCCGGTTGGAGCATTGATGACATTGATATTTTCGATCTGTATTCGTGCTTCCCGTCAGCCGTTGAAGTGGCCTGCCAAGAGATGGGCATTGCCGAAGACGACCCGCGCCCGTTCACCGTCACCGGTGGCCTGCCGTATTTCGGCGGGGCGGGCAATGCCTACACGCTGATGTCAGTGGCTACGATGATGCAGAAATTGCGCGCCACTCCGGGCGCCAAAGGCTTGTGCAATGGCAATGGCTGGTTCCTCACCAAACACTCTCTGGGGCTGTATTCCACAACGCCAGTTGACGGCGAATGGCAGCGCCAAGCGCCATCAGTGCTGCAGGCCCAAATTGATGCTGGCCCAACCCGCGCCTATGAAGAGTTCCCAAGCGGCGAAGGTTGGATTGAAAGCTACACGGTGGCGCATGTCGCCGGTCGTGACCCGCTCGGCATTCTGATTGGCCGGATGAGCGATAGCGACCATCGTTTTGTCGCCCATATGACAGATGAGGGCGACCACGTCGCTCGCCTGATGCGCGAAGACGGCGTTGGCATCAAGGGCACGCTAGCGACCAATGATCAAAAGCTGAATATTTTCACGCCATTGAGCTAGGAGCTGGAGATGACATCTGAAACACCTACGACGACGCGGATTTATATGATCCGCCACGGCAAAGCAGCGGCTGGCTGGGATGGCGATGCCGACCCGGGGCTGGATGATCTGGGCCGCGCACAATCTGAGGCGGTGGCGCAAAAGCTGCAAGAAATCCTGCCCGATCCTGTGCCGGTTTTCACCAGCCCGCTGAAACGCTGTCAGGAAACCGCCATACCGCTGCTGCAGAGCTGGCAGGCGACGCCGACCATTGAGCCGCGTGTGGCTGAAATTCCCTCACCGATTGAAGATCTGAGCGCCCGCACACTTTGGCTGCGGCGGGTGATGAGCGGCTCGTGGGACGGCCTATATAATGACCCGGAAAGCATCGGCCATGATTTTCGCGCCTGGTATGATAACGTGTTGGCG
>JAHEIG010000050.1 GCA_024639515.1 Rhodobiaceae bacterium
TGATCGAGCTGGACACCAGAATGCCGAGATAAATCCGTCCGGCTTGGCGCGCATCTTCTGAGCCTTTATGGGTGACCAGCGGATAGGTCGAGAAGGTCAGCACTTCGTAGAAAACGAAAAGCGTCAATAAATTGCCCGATAGCGCAATTGCCATCGCCGCGTGAATGGCAATCGCATAGAAGAACATGAAGCGCGTATGGTTGGCTTCCTTGGCGCCGCGCATATAGCCGATGGTGTAGAGCGTCGCCAATGGCCACAGGCACCCGGCGACCACAGCAAATAACAGACCCAGCGGTTCGGGGGTGAAGCTAATACTCAGGCTCGGCGTAAGGGCGAATAGCGTCAGCGTTGGCTGGTCACCACCCAGAACATAGAGCTGTGCCGCGCAATAGGCGGTAATCAGACCAATGACGATGGCTTGCCCGTCGCGCAAATTCGGCCAGCGGCGCAATACCAGCACCAGAGCCGCCGCCAGCAGCGGCAGGCCCATCAAGGCCAGCATCAACATATCGGTGAGGGCCAATTGTTCCATTACGACGCGCCTCCAAAGAATACCAATGCGGCGGCGGTGGCGCCTTCAATCAGCGGGCTAGCCAATATGCCAAAGCCCAGCGTGGCGATAACCAGCAGCCATGCCGGTATCCACATCATCGGGGTTTCGTGCAAGGTCGGGGCATCTTCAGGGCGCGGTTTGAGCCATGCCGCTTCGATGATTTTCCACACATAAGCCAGCGCCAAAGCCGAGCTCATAAAGGTCAGGGCGGCGAGCAACCAGAAGTCGCTCTCCAGTAGGGCGCGGATCAGGTAAAGTTTAGAAATAAACCCAGCCGTCAGCGGCACCCCAATCAGCGCCAAGCCGCCAAATAAAATCGCCGTCATGGTCATTGGGATTTGTCTGCCAGCGCCTTCAATCGTCGTCATGCTGGCGCGGCCTGCTTGCGCGGCAATCGTGCCAATAGCAAGGAACAGCGCGCCCTTCATCAGCGCGTGGTTAAACAGGTGAATAAAGGCGGCGGCCAGACCGGCTGGCGTGAACAGGCCAATACCAATCGCCATATAGCCGAGCTGGGCAATCGAGGATTGCGCGAACAGTTTCTTCAAATCGGTTTCGACAATCGCCGCCAACGTGCCGACAAAGGCGCCGGTAATACCCAGCGTCAACAATACCAGCCCGACACCGCTATCGACGCCAAAGAAGCTGACGCCAAACACGCCGAACAACAAGCGCACCAACACATAGACCGACACTTTGGTGGCCGTCGCCGCCATCAGGGCAGAGACCGCAGACGGGGCGAAGCTATAGGCTGGTACCAGCCAGAAGTGCAGCGGGAATAGCGCCATTTTCAGGAACAAGCCAAGGGCGATGAAGGCCATGGCGGTATAAACAGCTCGCGTGGCTTCTACCTCAGCCAGTCGGACGCTCAAATCAGCTAAATTCAGCGTGCCGGTCAGCATATATAAAAGACCCAGACCAATCACATAGAAGGTCGCGCCCACCGTGCCGAGAATAAGATAGTTAAAAGCCGCGGGCAGGGCGCGGCGGTCGCGGCCAGCCCCCATCGCCACCAGCGCATAGGCAGACAGCGAGGAGATTTCCAAGAATACGAAAATATTAAACGCATCGCCAGTGGTAATCTGCCCCAGCATACCGGCAATGGTCAGCAACCATGCGGTATAGAATAACGGGTGGTCGCGGCCATCAATTTCGGCACCGACCAAATAACGCGCCGCCAGTGTCACAATAAAGCCGATGCCGCTGACAATCGGCAGCACCAGCGCGCTGGCCGCGTCAATCACATAAACAATGCCAAGCGGTGCGGCCCAGCCACCCATTTGATAAATCAGCGTTTCGCCAGTGTCTTGCACATGCGCATAAAGCGCCAGCGACATGGCGAAAGTGACGCCGGTAATCACCAACGTCAGCCACCAAGCCACCTCGCGGCCGCGCAGGAAGGCAACAAAAGGGGCCGCCAATAGCGGTACAATCACTTGCAGGACGGGGAGGTGCTCACTCATTGGGCGTCCTCCGTTTCATCTTCCATCAGCAGAATAATGTCGTCGTCTTCAATTGTGTCGAAACTCTCTTGAATACGAATAATCAGCGCATAGCCGACGGCTGTGGTGGCCACACCAACGACAATCGCGGTGAGGATAAGCACATGCGGCAAGGGGTTGGAATAGACGGTGGCCGCGTCGCCGGTGAGAATTGGCGCCGTGCCCTCAGAAATTTTACCCATTGAGATATACAGCATGAAAACAGAGGTCTGGAAGATGTTCAGCCCGACCATTTTCTTGACCATATTGCCGCGCGCAATGACCGCGTAAAAGCCAATCATCATCAGCAAAATGACCAGGAAATAATTCCACTGGCCGAGAAACGCATCCAACAGACTACTCATTACCGAGGCCTTCCTGTTGAGCGGTATCAGGCTCAGCCGTGTCGGTTTTGCGCATCAGGCGAATATGCGTCAGGCGGCCGGCAAAGGTGAAGAATAGCGACACCATCACCGCCGCAACGGTAATGCCGACGCCCAGCTCGACCAGCAGAATGCCCAGATGTTGACCAGCAATCGGGTCGTCGGACAGGGCGTTATAGTTAAGAAAATTCTCGCCGAGCAGCATGGTTGCCACACCGGTGCCGCCATACAGCAACACACCGAGGCAAATGGCCAGCAAATTGGCCCGCGCGGGCCACGCATGGCGGCCACGGTTGAGACCAAAAATCGTCGCGTTCAAAATAAACGCGGCGGCGAATATCACCCCTGCTTGGAAACCACCGCCGGGGCCATAATCGCCATGGAATTGAACATAAAGCGCAAACAACATCACTGAAGGGATGAGCACTTTGGCAATCACCCGCATGACCGGATCATCCTGCATGATCATCCTCCGCTTGTTTGCTGACGCGCCTTCGATCGCGTGTCCAGCCGCCGATAATCAGCAACACGGCAATGGCGGCAGTGAAAATCACCACTGTTTCGCCGAGCGTGTCATAGCCGCGATAGCTGGCCAGGACCGAGGTCACGACATTGGGCACGCCAATATCATTTTCACTGCCCGAGATGAAATCAGGCGCGACATAATTATGTATCGGCGCATCTGCGGCGCCAAATTTTGGCAAATCAGTAACCGCCAGAGCCAGCAACACGCCGGTGGTCAGCGCGATAAAGGCCGGAATGATGGCGACTTTGTGGGGTTTTTCTTCCACCGGCACCAGCGACAGCGTGGCCAAAGCCAGAACCGTTGAAATACCAGCGCCAACAGCGGCTTCGGTAAACGCCACATCAACCGCGTCGAGCACCACGAATAAAGCGGCCGCGACCAGCGAGAACGCCCCCGACAACATCACCATGGCAAATAGCCGATGCAGGCGCAGCGCCAGAAACGCAATCAGCACCAAAAAGAAAATCAACACAGCGTTGACGACAAACCCACTCATGACGCCGCCTCATCATCTGCTGTGGCGTCGACCACTTGTGGTTTCACCTTCGACACGCTGGCGGAGCGGGCAATTGCGTGGGTGGCGGTTGGGCTGGTCATAATCAGCAGGCCTCCAATCAGCGCCAGTCGCACACTGACTTGCCATTCTGGCGAAATCATCAATAGGCCGAACAGAATAAGCCCGGCCCCGCCAGTGTCGACAATGCCAGCACCGTGCATGCGCTGATACACATCACTGAGCCGCAATAGGCCCAGCGCACCGGTGATAATCGCCAGACTGCCGAGCGCTAGGGCGGCGAAACCAAGCCACATGCGGGCCACATCGAGAGCAGGCAATAGCGCATCAAGCATGGCTATTTCTCCTCCTCTGTCTCGGCGTGGTTGCCGATGGTGTGGTCATCAATCGTGTGGTCGCCGAGCGTGCCGTGACGGAAGAACTTCAAAATAGCAATCGTGCCAATGAAGTTAATCAGCGCATAGAGCACCGCAATATCAAGGAATTCAGGGCGGCCATCGAAAAACCCGTAAACGCAAATCGCCAGCACAATCAGCGTGCCAATTGTGTTCACCGCGAGCACCCGATCAAACGGGGTCGGCCCACGGCTGGCGCGGGTCACAGCGATAATGACCGATAGCCCAATGGCGGCCAGTGTCAGCGATAGGATGGTATCAATCATGCTCGCCCCGCTTTGCCGAAAGGTGCTTCAAGGCCGCTCACGCGCTGGTCCATATCCGGCTCCAGCACGGCGTCGCAAAATGCGCCGGTGAGACCATGGACAAGAATTTCATTGTTTTCTTCATCAACATCGACCGACACCGTGCCCGGCGTCAGGGTGATGAAATTGGCATGCGTCACCAAACCAGACGAGGTCTGCTGCGAGGCTTTCACCCGCACCATGCGCGGACGCGCCGTTTCGGGGCGCAGAATCACTCGCGCCACATCAATATTCGATTTTAGGATTTCCCAAATCAGCCACAGGCTGACTTTCGGTAGGCGCCACAAAATACTCATCGGCAAGCCTTCTTCGTCAAGCACCCCCATGCGATAGGCAATCAGCGACACACCCAGCGCGCTGACAAACCCAATGGTTGTTAGCAGCACCGTGTAGTGACCAGACATGGCCAGCCACAAGGCAAACATAAGTGCTGTAGATGAGAGTATTGACTTAACAGGCATGAGATAAAAAGGGGCGCGTTGGTGTCACCGCGCCCCCCCTAAACTTAATTGCTGGATTCTTGGATAAGTCCGAAGAAACGGCCAGCTTGCTCGCCACCTTGGAACAAGGCGAGGGCTTGGTCGTCCATTTTCGAAATCTGTTCCCAGTTCTCAGCAACTTGTTCTGCTGTCGGCTCATTGCCGAGATACATGCCACGGGTTTCAACAATATGAGTTGCCGCAAACACGCCAGCACCGGCACAGATAATTTTACCTGTTGGGGCTTGCTCAGAGCACATGAACACAACAGCAGGTGTCACGTTTTCTGGTTTCAGCAATTCCTCGGTTTCTGGTGGCATCAGGTTAGATGTCATGCGTGTCCAAGCAACAGGGGCCAAGGCGTTGATGTGGATGTTGTCTTTTTGACCTTCCAGCTTCAGCGTGTTCATGAAGCCGACAACGCCGAGTTTGGCGGCGCCATAATTGGCCTGACCAAAATTGCCGTACAGACCTGAAGAAGAAGACGTGACCATGATGCGGCCATAGCCTTGCTCTTTCATGATTGGCCAAACCGCTTTGGTTGGTTTCATGGTGCCGAACAAGTGAACATCAACAACAAAGGTAAAGTCGCCGATTTCCATTTTGGCAAAGCTTTTGTCGCGCAGCACGCCAGCATTGTTAACCAATACGTCGATGCGGCCATAAGCGTCCATTGTTTGGCTGATCATGTTGGCAACGCCCTCATCATCGGTCACTGACGAGCCATTGGCGATGGCTTGGCCACCGGCAGCAATAATTTCAGCAACTGTTTCTTCAGCGGCAGCAGATGTGCCGGCTGAACCGTCTAATGAGCCGCCCAGATCGTTGACAACAACCTTGGCACCACGACGTGCAAAATCAAGCGCGTGGCTCTTACCAAGACCGCCACCAGCGCCGGTGACAATCACGACCTTATCGGTAAAATCTAAACTCATCATTAATCTCCTTGAATGGATGAAGTGTGCCCTTTTGTGCATGAAGCCAGCGCCTTGGTCAAGTCGCTATCGGGTGACAAATTATCCACCCTGTGAGTTATTTTCGGCTATTGCGCGGCGACCGCCGAGGCGGTTAGTCCGGCTTGCTCAGCCAAAAGCCGGTAGGATGTTTTGCGGGCCTGCAAATCCGGTATCAGCGTCAGCACAAACACTTCGGCAATGTCGTATTGGCGGGTCACATCGTCGAGCTGTTGCAAGACGTTCTCGGTCGCGCCGGTGAAGCCGCGTTGCGAAATCATTTGGAAATAGGCTTTGTCGGTGTCGCTCATCTCAAAGTCTTGTGCTTCTTGCAAGGTCGGGAACACGCCGGCTTTATTCTGCATCAAAAGCGCCGCCCAAATATTGCGCGGGCGGGCATAATAGTCGGCTTCTTCTTGGGTGTCGGCGCACAGTGCTGAGGTGGCCATGACAACTTTCGGCTCCTGTAGGAAGCGCGAGGGCCGGAAATGGCGACGGTAGACATCCGCCGCCTCAGCCAGATTGTCCGGATTAATGAAATGCGCATAAACATAAGGCAGGCCCATTTGCGCCGCATGCACCGCGCCATCGCCGCCAGAGCCGAGCATCCAGACAGGCACACGGTTTGGGCCAAGCGGTTGCGCGTGAATACCCTGATAGGGGTGGTCTTTGGCAAACCCACCTTCATCGCCGGACAGCCCCATGGCATCTTCAAGAAATTGAATCAGCACTTCGACTTGCTGCGGGAACACTTCAATCGGCCAGGCTTGCGGGCCGCTTTGCAGGGCGGCACCAGTTTTTGGGTCGCCACCAGGGGCGCGCCCCAGACCAAGGTCAATGCGACCTGGCGCCAGTGTTTCCAACATGCGGAATTGTTCGGCGATTTTCAGCGGGCTGTAATGCGGCAGCATAATGCCGCCCGAGCCGACTTTAATTTGCGATGTACGCGAGGCAATATGGGCAATCAGGATTTCTGGCGAAGCACCGGCGAAAGCCGAGGTGTTGTGATGTTCAGCCAACCAAAAGCGATGATAGCCCAGCTCGTCGAGATAGCAGGCCAAGTCGACGGTTTCGTCGATGGCTTGGGCCGGCGACGACGCCGTATTGACGGCTGATTGGTCGAGGGCGTTGAGTAAATAATCTACCATTTGGCAAATCTAGACAAAAAAACCGGCCACCGCCAGCGAAACACACAATTTAGCCGTGCATTGGTTAATTATTGCTTGCCGAGTCGGGGCTTCTGTCTAATATTTGCTTCCAGTTTAGGGAGAGGCTGGCACTGCCAGCACATTATTAAGGGAGCAGTTATGTATCAGGAATTAAAAGACGTATGGGCTGAGATGACCGGCGAGACAGGGATTTTCTCTGTCACCGATATTGAAGTGCGCGGCGAGACGCTAAAGTCTTATGCCTTGGCGCCCAATTCATTGCGCGACGTCTGGTTGATGTCTGCTCAGTTTGCTGAGCGCGACTATCTGATTTTTGAAGATGAGCGTTGGACCTATGCCGAGGCGATGGCAGAAACCGCCAGCATCGCCAACTGGATGCACGCTAATGGTATTGGCCATGGCGACCGTGTGGCGCTGGCCATGCGCAATTATCCTGAATGGATGCTGACCTATTGGGCGCTGACCTCTATCGGTATTGGCGTCGTCGGCATGAATGCGTGGTGGGTCACTGATGAGCTGGATTACGGTTTGGCCGACTCGGCCCCGAAAGCCTATATTTGCGATCAGGAGCGCTTGAACAGCCTACTACCTATTCGCGATAAATTCCCTGATATGAAAGTCATTGGCGTGCGTTTGCCGGAGCCGGTTGAAGGCGTGATTGATTATGCTGAGCTGAAAAACACCGGCGGCGAAATGCCAGATGTGGCGATTGATGGCGATGATGATGCCTGCATTTTCTACACTTCCGGCACCACCGGTCGGCCAAAGGGCGCGCAGTTAACCCATCGTGGTTGCGTGCTCAACATTATGAATGTCGCCTTTATGAATTTGTGCACCGCCACCGCCTTGGCCCGCGCCAATGGCACGGAAGACCAGTTGCCAGCACCGGGCGAGGGACCGATTATTCAAACATTGGTCACCACGCCGCTGTTCCACGTCACCGCCAATAATTGTGTCGTGCAACCGGCAACCCTGAATGGTGGCAAAATCATCCATATGTATAAGTGGGATGCAGGCGAGGCGCTGAAGCTGATTGAGCGCGAAAAACTCACCGGCATTAGCGGCGTGCCGGTAATGTCACGCGAGATTATCTCGCATCCTGATTTTGATAAATATGACACGTCGAGCCTGACCGCGCTGGGCGGCGGCGGGGCGCAACTGCAACCTGACTTGGTTGGTAAAATTGATAAAGCCCTGCCCAATGGCCGCGCCGCCACTGGTTATGGCATGACCGAAACCTGCGGTATCATCACCGCTGTCTCGGCTGACTATTTCATCGACAAGCCGGAAAGCTGTGGCCCGATTGTGCCGACGCTGGAAAGTAAAGTCATCGACGCTGATGGCAATGATTTGCCGGCCGGCTCACTCGGTGAGTTGTGCGTGAAGGGCGGCAATGTGATTAAAGGCTACCTCAACCGCGAAGAAGCAACGGCTGAGAGCATCCAGCAAGGCTGGCTGCGCACCGGCGATATTGCCCGCATCGATGAGGAAGGTTTTGTCTATATCGTTGACCGCGCCAAAGACATGGTGCTGCGCGGCGGTGAAAACATTTACTGCGCCGAAGTTGAAAGCGCCGTGTTCAAACATGATGGCGTTGCTGAGTGCACAGTTTTCGGTGTTGAAGACGACCGGCTGGGCGAGGAAGTGGGCATTGCCATTGTGCAAGCCGACGGCGTCAGCCTGAGTGCCGACGAGATCCGCGATCACTGCGCCAAACTTCTGGCTAAGTTCAAAATTCCGCGTTATATCTGGTTGCGGACGGAACCGTTGCCGCGCAATGCCAGCGGTAAGTTCTTGAAACGAGAGTTGCGCGACAGTTTAGACCCTGCCGACGCAGTATAAATTTTATAGCCAACCAGTGTTGAGGCCCGCGTGACTTTGAAATCGAGACTTTTAACCACCGCTTTGGTGATTCCTGCCTTAGTATCCGTCGTGCCTGCTCTGGCCTTTGATATTACGACGGCTGAAACAGCGGGTGTATCGTCCAGCGTCGATGACGCGGTCGATGAAAATGGTGATTTTTCAATTTCCGGTGAAGGGTCAATTACCCTTTCGGGGACGCAAAGCCAATCTGCCGGCGTGACGCTAGATCACAGCACCGATACCGACACCATCATTGATGGTGCGGTGGTGGTACTCGATTATGACGCCGATACAGACACACGCTATGACACATCCGAAGCCTATGGTGTGTTCATCAACGCCATTAATGGCATAACCGGCGATGTCACTTTGGGCAGAGAAGGATCGATCTTTTTGGTTGATTCGCTGGCCCCGGCTGACAATGACGAAGACGGCATCCCCGACGGTGTGACTGGTGACCAAGACACGGCGGACGAGGCAGATGACGTCTATCATGCAGGCGAATTTGCGCAAGATTATGGCCGCTTTGGTATTGCGTTGGTCGATGGCGACTTAACCGGCAATCTGCGCGCCGAAACAGGCTCGCAAATTTATGTGACCGCCTATGAAGGTGGGGCGATTGGGCTATTTGGCTCAGTGACCGGGCATGTCGACTTATTGGGCACAGTGGCTGTGCGCGGATCGGACGCGGCCGCGTTTTATCTCGACTCATCGGCGATGATTAGCGAGACATTGCGCATTGGCGGCAGTATGCAAGTTGTCGGTCAAGGCAGCGTTGGCATGCTGATTGAGGGCGAATTGAGTAAAAGTCTGCAAATCGAAGGACTTGTTTCAGCCACCGGTTTTCAGTCTACCGCCGTTTCAAACGCTGGCCTGCTGGCCGCCGATGATGAGACCAATCTCGATGCCAATGAGTTGAAGGATGGCGGCAGTGCACTGTTAATCAGCGGTGATGTCGACGAAGGTGTGCTGATTAATGGCATCATCAACTATTTGCGAACGGCCGATGAAAAAGCCAGCCTTGATACCATCGCCAGCACCCGAGCTGACGGGGATCCTGTCACTGACTTGAAAACCCAGCCTTACCATTTCGATGAAAACCGCGTGACCGGTAATCTGAGCGTACGCGGTAGCGCCCCTGCTTTGGATATTGATGGCGCAACCATTGGCTCGGTCGTTGAGAGCTTCCGCGACACCGTCAATGACGACGGCGATGATGAAACAGCCTATTTGGCAACCACCTTCGCCTATTCGCACTCGCTGATGAATCGCGGAACAATATCGGCTGAGGGCTATAATGATGGCTTTAGCGCAACCGGTATTCGCACCCGTGCCACCAATGTCGTGTCGACCAGCTTGACTGGCGGCTTGTTGAATGCCGGTTCGATTTCCGCAACCGCTTACAATAATGATGCGACGGCGGTCGATTTTGCCAATAATGATGGCGACACCACGGTCGACCTCGGCAATGGCGGGCGTGAGCGTGGCGATGTGTTCTTAAATGAAGGCTCGATTACCGCCAATATTACCACCAATGATAAAACCGCCCCGACGATTGACGCATCAAGCTATGCCGCCACTGGCGTGAAGCTGGGGGCCGGTGTTGATTTGCCGAGCGACGCCATGTTCATTAACCGTGGCACGGTTCAAATCTCTTCAACCCATATTAGCGATGATGAAGTGAGTGTCGGCGATAATGCCGTGGCGTTTGATTTTTCTGCCCATAGCGGTGATATCACCCTGGTGCAGGAATTGCGCAGCAATGACCAGCTTGATGGCACACTGAATAAATATCTTGGCAATGGCGATGAGGATCTCGATACGGCAGGGGCCACTGATGCGGATGGCGCGGTTATCGGCGACGGCCCGGTCACCACGCAAGACACATCGGCACCACAGATTGTTGGTGATGTGCGCTTTGGCGCGGGCGACAATACTATGGTCGTCACCTCTGGTACGGTGACCGGTAATGTGCATTTCGGTGCTGGTGATGACCAATTCGTATTGCTCAATACAGAATTCGAGCCGCTTGGTGATAGCACCTATGAGCAACCGGACACGGTTTTCCGTGGTGCCTTGACCAATTCGGGCGACCAACTGATTGTTTCCATTGAAGACAAGGCCAGCCTGACCTTTATCGAGCAAGAAAACGTCAGTGTCGGTCTCGCATTAGAAACCTTGGCGCTGCAAGGGACAGCCAATATTGGTTTCGAAATGGATGACGATAGCTTGGCACAGGGCACCACTTTGGTGAATGCTGGGGAGCTTGTGCTGACTGGCTCCGACTTTACCATCACGCCGTCTCTGAGCTATATTGATGCAAGCGGTGTCACCGTGCGGTTCATTGAGACAGCCAGTGATTTGTCATCTTATTCAGCCACCATTAACGACCATTTGAGTGGCCAATCGCCCTATTTGTTCGACGTCTCATTGGCGATTGCTGAGAATGTGAATGGCGGCGCCAATGACGCCATCGACGTCTCGTTTGACATTAAATCGGCCAGCCAGCTCGGCTTGAATCAATCTCAGTCGGCATCGCTAGCGGCTGTGCTTGATAATTTTGCGGCCGACGCAACCTT